>JBFMDF010000152.1:0-5466 GCA_040753935.1 Bacteroidota bacterium
GGAGATAAATAGTTTTGTTAAAAACCAAAAAGATGACTATCCTTAAACGATTTGTATTTATTAACAACTCAGTGAAAGGCGCTATGTCCCCCAAAAAATCAATTGTCTATTTAGTTCTTTGTTTCGCAGTACTGAGCACAGCAGTCGCCAAACAATCAAAAACAGGAAAGAATCTTAAATATGAACCGGGTGTAGTAGTTGTAAAATTAAAGGGAATGTCGTCAGCCGCACAACCAATCAATCGAACAGCTGTTTTTTCGATGTTACAATCAAAGTACGGCATGACAACCCCGCAAAAAGTTTTTTCCACATCACCGCGTTCACTAAAAAAAGGTGTAGAAGAACTTGAAAAAATTTATACGTTACGAGTTTCAGCCCCTACTGATATAGAAGCACTTGCTCAAAAACTTGAACAAGAACATGAGGTTGAATTTGCAGAACCAAATTATTATTTCCCCCTCACTGTAGTACCGAACGATCCGTTATACAGTCAAATCTATCCGCTTTCTATTGTAAAAGCAGATTCAGCATGGAATGTTCAAAAAGGAGATTCAACAGTAATCATCGGCATTATTGATTCAGGAGTCGATTGGGATCATCCTGATTTAGCTTCTGTGATTTGGACAAATTCAAATGAGATTCCCAATAATGGAGTTGATGACGACAGTAACGGATATATTGATGACATTCGTGGATGGGATTTTGTTGCCAATGTCAGCGACGCATTTACCGGTGAAGATGGCACAACTGAAGATAACAATCCAATGGATTTTGATGGACACGGAACGCATGTAGCCGGTATTGCAGCTGGCGCAACGAATAATGGAATCGGTATAGCATCGTTAAGCTGGGGATGCAAAATAATGCCTCTGCGTTGTGGATGGCATTCGAGTGATGGCAATGGGTACGTTTCTTCGCTCTACGCCGCAAAAGCATATAAATATGCTGCAGATAATGGCGCTTCGGTTGTCAATCAAAGTTCCGGAACGTCAGAAGTGGTGATTGAAGGAGCAAAGTACGCATATAAGAATGGGGTAGTGATTACTAATTCTGCCGGTAATAGTAACAGCGAAGATGTAGGATTACTTGGAGCAGAACCGTGGGCGCTTTCTGTTGCGGCAACCAACAGCAACGACAATAAGGCAAGTTATTCTTCATACGGTCCTCAGGTTGATATTTCTGCACCGGGAGGAGATTTCAGTTCGGGAAATCGTGCCGGATTTTTAAGTACAGTAGTTCATCCGTCGACGTTTTATGGTAATCAGCAATACGCAGCGTTTCAGGGAACATCAATGTCTTCGCCGTTCGTGGCGGCATTAGCAGCACTTATCAAATCGAAAAACAAATCGTGGACTCCGGCGCAGGTGATGTTTCAAATTACCGGAACCGCAGACAAGATTGATGCAAAAAATCCGTTATTTGTTGGAAAACTTGGATATGGACGTATCAATGCGTTGCGCGCAGTAACAGAAACTCCTCCCGCTCCATCCCCTAAATTGGAATTTGTTTCCTACGTGATAGATGACGCCAGTGGTGGAAACGGTAACGGTGTGTTAGAAGAAGGAGAATCAGCAAAACTTAAAGTCATTGTAAGAAATGAGTGGGGAGATGCACAAAATCTTACAGCAGTTCTCTCAACGACTCATTGGGCTGTAACGGTAACGAAAGCAAACTCCAACTATGGTTTGCTGTACGGAATTTCGAACATCGACAGCGCTCAACGCGGAAGTTTGAATGATGATTTCACTGTTACTGTTGATCCGAATGCGATACCGCAAATAGTTACATTTACTGTAACGTTTTCCGCAGCGGGAGGATATACAAAGGAAATTCAATTCACTGTTGCCCTCGGTGCGCGGCTGTTGCTCGTCGATGATGATGATGGCATTGTAAACGTTGAAGGCTATTACACTGATGCATTGACGAAACTTGGAACAGTATACGATATTTGGGATCATACCAAAAAAGGAACACCCCCACTTTCTGTATTACAACAGTATTCTGCCGTCATCTGGCTGTGTGAGTGGGCATTCCCGTCGTTAAATGAAGCAGACAGAATTGTAATATCTTCATATTTAGATGGCGGCGGTAGATTGTTTCTTTCAGGACAAGACATTGGCTGGGATCTTGCTGATGTGCAAGGGACGCAATATGTAGAATCTTCAGGCGCCTCTAAAACGTTCTTTGAAACATACCTCAAGTCGAAGTATGTGAGCGATGATGCAGCTGTGAGTACGTTAGCCGGTGTACCGGCAGATTCAATCGGTGATGGAATTCAACTTTCGCGATACCAGCCAAACAGAGCGTCAAACGAACAATATCCGGACGTGATTGATACTGTCGGTGGCTCACGATACTCATTCACATATACGTCGGGAACGTATGCCAATCGAGGCGGGGCAATTATCTATAATAAAAATTACAAGTTACTGTATTTTGCTTTCGGAGGTTTTGAATCAATTACCAGCGAACCCGTTCGTCTGACTGTGATGGAACGTGTGCTGAAGTGGTTGTTTGAATATGATATGGTTGTCGATAAACTGAAAAACACTGAACAGACGAATACGCCATATACTGTTACTGCCACCATTACAACGAAAGCAACACTTCAGAGTGTTGACTTATTCTGGGACAACGACGGCAGTTTCCCCTACAAGAAGATACCCATGACACTGAGCAACGGGAAATATACGGCGGAGATTCCTGCTCAGACAAGTTCTGCCACGGTTGAATATTTTGTTTTAGCAAAAACATCAAAGGGTTCCTTGCCGTACCTGTTATTAAAATTCTATGTAGGACCAGACACCGTGAAGCCGACGTTGACGATTATTGATTCGCTCAAAAATACACTGTCAATTAACAGTTCTACCGAACTAAGCGTTTTAGTTTCTGATGATATTGGTGTTGATTCACTTTCAGTAAAAATCCATTATAAAGTCAATAGCGGTGCAGAACAATCAATTACCATTGCAAAAAGTAGCGGAGATGTGTATAAAGGGAAAATCATTCCAACTCAGCCGTTTACTTCCGGTGATGTTGTAACGTACTACATTACTGCTACTGATATTTCACAAGGGAAAAATGTCGGCCGTACACCATCTGACGGGGTCAAACAATTCATAGTGGGACGCGAACTGGTAGATGACTTTGAAAATATTTTTTCTAACAAATGGGATTTAGGATTGTGGAACTACACAACCAAATTAAAATATAAAGGTTCGTATTCGATGACCGATAGTCCCGATTCCAATTACAAACCGAACACCGAACGAACATTAACCCTGAAACAAGGATATAATTTAGAGCCATTTACATCAGCAATGCTGACCTATTATCGGCGGTACAGCATAGACCTTTCTGATACAGTATTTGTAGAGGTATCGAACAATGGAACGACATGGTACACACTAAAAAAACTGAACGGACTTACACTGTGGCAACAAGATAAATTATCACTAAATGCTTTCGTCGGTACAGGTAATGCCAACGTTACCTTTCGCTTTCGATTCAAAACTGATCCAACAGATGAAATGAAAGACGGTATCTATATCGATGAGGTGGAAATATTGACAAATAATTTTACTGTTGGAGTATTGTCTGAATCCGAGCATACGCCCAATAAATATTCGTTAGCGCAGAATTATCCCAACCCATTTAACCCGGTTACTGCTGTCCAGTTCACTATTGCCCAAGAATCGTTCACCACATTAAAGGTGTACGATGCCATTGGCAGAGAAGTAGCCGTCTTGGTCAATGAACGGAAAGCCCCCGGTTCTTATAAAATCCACTTCGATGCTTCACAACTCGCCAGTGGTGTGTATTACTATAAACTTACTGCCGGTAACTTTTCTGATGTTAAGAAAATGGTTGTTATCAAATGATGAGATAAACTATTGAGGAGAGCACAATGCTACAAAATCTTAAGCGAAGAAATTTCTTTAAGGTAACCGCCGCCGCAAGTCTTGGTTCTTTTATTGTTCCACTTCTTGTCCAAACTCAAACGAAAGAGAAAAAACGCGAAGTTCGAAAGACTGTAGTCATTTCCAGTGTTAACGGCCTTGCCGCTACCGCAAAAGCAATGGATATGATTCAGCAGGGAAGTGATGCGTTAGATGCAGTCATCGCCGGCGTGAATATTGTTGAAGATGATCCCAATGATATGACTGTCGGTTACGGCGGACTTCCAAATGAAGAAGGGATTGTTGAACTTGACGCCTCTGTAATGCACGGACCAACACACCGCTGTGGTGCTGTGGCATCATTACGGAATATTAAAAATCCATCTAAAGTTGCACGAGTAGTGATGGAACGAACCGATCACGTTCTGCTTGTTGGGGAAGGTGCGTTAAAGTTTGCGCGGATGCACGGTTTCACGGAAGAGAATTTATTGACAGAAGAAGCCCGAAAAGAATGGGTGAAATGGAAAGAACATCTCTCAACACAAGATGATTACTTGCCACCTCATTCACCGGAAGATAGAGATATTGGCTCGAAACTCTACGAAGTGATGCAAACATACGGCACGATAACTTGTCTGGCAAAAGATCTCAATGGAAATATTTCCGGTGTAACGACTACCAGCGGCCTCTCCTACAAAATTCCCGGCCGTGTAGGAGATTCGCCGATCATCGGCGCCGGCTTATATGTCGATAATGAAATCGGCGCCGCCGGCTCCACTGGACGAGGAGAAGCAAATCTCATCACGTGTAATTCTGTGATGATTGTTGAGTGGATGGGACAAGGGAAATCTCCCGAAGAGGCATGTCTGATGGCATGCAAGCGTATTGTCGAACACAATAAGATGAAACGGTTGCAAGATTCAGAAGGAAGACCAAATTTTAACGTCACATTTTATGCAATCAACAAGCGGGGAGAATACGGCAGTGCGGCCATTTGGAGTGGAGCGAAATTTTCTGTTCACGATGGAACTGTGAACCAACGTTTTGAGTCAGCATTTCTGTACAAGAAGCCGGAGAAATGATTTGGAAGGAGAAGGTAATTTTTTTATATTGCAGTGGCAAAGCCGAAATGGCGGAATTGGTAGACGCGCTGGACTCAAAATCCAGTTCCCCTTAAAGGAGTGTCGGTTCGAGTCCGACTTTCGGCACTACGTAAGCAAGTCATCCCGTCGGATGACTTTTTCGTTTTCATCTGAAGGAGGTTTCCCGTAACTTTTTACTATTGAAAAACAGAACTGAATGATACATTCAATAGTAAAAATTACGTTATTCTTTCCAGTCGTTCTGGCTGCGCAGTACCTACGACATATTGATTCATTTCCTGTTCAAACTGATTCCACGGTTCAAACCTTTACGTTATCTAAAAACTTCGTAGTAGTCTCTTCACTCTCCATCTTTACCGATTCAAATAACGTTGATAGATTTTCGTACAATAACCATGATAATACGGTTACAGTGTACTTTGGTACACCGCCCAAGGTCAATTCAACGGTGTACATCTCATACG
>JBFMDF010000153.1:0-5457 GCA_040753935.1 Bacteroidota bacterium
TTGTCAGTGCAATTTTCATTGTTTCACCCATCAGCGCTGGCGATTCGACCACGTAAATTCCAGCCGCACGCATAGCTTCCATTTTCTCTTTTGCAGTTCCTTTCCCGCCAGAGATAATAGCACCGGCGTGTCCCATCCGTCGCCCCGGAGGAGCTGTTCTTCCGGCAATAAATCCGACAACTGGTTTTGATACATACTTTTTCACATACTCCGCCGCCTCTTCTTCAGCGCTTCCTCCAATTTCCCCAATCATAATAATGCCGTCGGTTTTATCATCATCGTTGAACAATTTAATTGCATCGACAAAACGAGTCCCAATAATCGGATCGCCCCCAATGCCGATACACGTTGATTGACCAATGCCGCGTTCAGTTAACTGCCAAACAGATTCGTACGTCAAGGTTCCGCTGCGCGATACAACACCAATGCGCCCCGGTTTATGAATGAACGCGGGCATGATGCCGACTTTCGCTTCGCCAGGGGTAATGATGCCGGGACAGTTTGGTCCGATAAGACGAACACCACGTTTGGTAATGTACTCGTACACGTTCACCATGTCTTTTACCGGAATTCCCTCAGTGATGCAGACAATCAGTTTCACTCCGGCATCTGCCGCTTCCATTATGGCATCTGCAGCAAAACCTGCAGGAACATAGATGATGGAGGTATCGGCGCCTTGATGTTTTACTGCATCAGCAACTGTATCGTACACCGGTACTTCGCGGGTAAACTGATCTTTATCGTTTCCTTTGTACTTCAATCCGCCTTTGCCCGGCGTGACGCCGGCAACGACGTTGGTTCCATACGCAAGCATTTGCGACGTGTGAAATGTTCCTTCACCGCCGGTAATGCCTTGCACAACAAGACGTGTTTTTTTATTGACGAGAATAGACATAAGTAATTCGCTTTTTAAGTTGAAATGATGTTTTTAATTCGCAGTTTCTAAGTAATCCCCAACTCTCAAAATCGTTCCTTCATCAAATTGTTTTCCCAGCAGTTGCACGCCAATCGGCAAACCATTTTTATCGAAGCCGGCATTCACACTCAATCCCGGAATACCGGCAAGATTTGCAGAGACAGTATAAATATCACTCAAGTACATCTGAAGCGGATCGTCAATCTTTTCTCCCAATGTAAACGCAACTGTCGGAGAAATGGGCGTCAACAAACAGTCAACTTTTTTGAACGCCTCAAAAAAATCATGTTGAATCAATCGTCGCACTTGTTGTGCTTTGCGGTAGTAAGCATCGTAGTAACCGGACGACAACACATACGTTCCAAGCATGATTCTACGCTTAACTTCAGCTCCAAATCCTTCACTACGCGATTTTACATACATACTTTCCAAATCTTTCGTCTCATCAGAACGGTAACCATATCTGGCGCCATCATAGCGGGCAAGATTTGACGATGCTTCGGCGGTTGCAAGAATATAGTAGGTTGAGATCGTATATTCAGAATGCGGAAGTGATACTTCGATAATTTCTGCGCCTCCTGATTTCAATTGCTGAATTTTCTTTTCAATCACCGCACGAATTTCTTTATCAAGCGCATCGGAAAAACCTGTCCCGCCGGCGGGCAGGTATTCTTTCGGTAATCCAATCTTCAATCCTTTCACATTACGATTCAGTAGCGAAAGATAATCCGGCACGGAAACATTTGCGGAGGTTGAGTCATTCTCATCGTGTCCTGCTATTACTTGCAGAACACGAGCGACATCTCTCACGGTATTTCCAAACGGCCCAATTTGATCAAACGAAGAGGCAAACGCAACGAGCCCGTAGCGAGAAACCCGTCCGTATGTGGGTTTTAATCCTACAACTCCGCACAATCCCGCAGGCTGTCGAATAGAGCCGCCGGTATCGGAACCGAGCGCCGTCGTCGCCATTCCTGCGGCTACGGCAACTGCAGAACCACCGCTGGAACCGCCGGGAACTCTTGTCTCATCTATCGGATGAAGCACGGGACCAAATGCAGAATTTTCATTCGATGATCCCATCGCAAATTCATCCATATTTGTTTTCCCGATGAAGATTGCATCCGCATCACGAAGTTTTTTTATCACGGTAGCGTCGTAAATTGCTTCGTAGCGTTCAAGAATTTTTGATGCGCACGTAACACGTTTACCTTTCATACACAGCACATCTTTCACCGCCACAACCATACCGGCTAACGGACCGGCAGTACCCGATTGTATTTTTCCGTCCACAGCAACTGCCTGTTCCATTGCCTCTTCTTCAAAGACATCGAGGAAGGCATTGAGATTGCGACGTTGGGAAATAACATCGAGGTATGCGCGCACTCGCTGAGCGCAAGATTCTTCGCCGCTCAACAGTCGTGTGCGGAAAGAGTCGTATGATTCTCTGATATTCACGCTGAATACAAAACAGGAGTGAACATATCATTTGCAACGTGCCGGCATTCCACTGGCAGTACGCTTTGCCGACACTGCGTATCCGGCAATGATATGCGTCGAGTTATTTTTTTTCTTCGGGTTTTGTTTCTTGAACTTCTTTGTTAAGCTCATTCTGCACTTCGTTCATCCCCTTCTTGAATTCGCTGACCCCTTTACCGAGCCCGCGCGCCAATTCGGGAATTTTCTTTGCGCCGAAGAAAATCAACACGACTAACAGAATGAGGATGATTTCTTGTGTTCCGAGTCCCATCACGGTGAGCCTTCCTTTCTTTTAAACAGCGGAGCAGAATACTTCCCTGCCTCCGCAGATTCATGACACTGCTTGTACTACAAAACTGTTGACTAATGATTCAAAAATTTTTCTTCCGTCCGATGACCCAAGTTGCGCTTCGCACGCTCGTTCAGGATGAGGCATCATACCCATCACATTGCCGTTTTTATTCATAATGCCTGCAATGTTGTTCAGTGATCCGTTCGGATTTGCTTCGGCAGTGATTGCTCCCTTTTCGTCACAATAACGAAACAACACCTGCCCATTCTCTTCCAACGAACGAATGACATCCGGCTCGGCAAAATAATTTCCCTCTCCATGCGCAATAGGAACGCGAATGACATCACCTGCCTGATGTTCACTCGTAAACCGCGAGTCGGAGTGTTCAACGCGTAGATAGACATACTTGCAGGCGAACAAAAGCGATTGATTGCGCAACAGCACACCCGGCAGCAATCCTGCTTCGCACAAAATTTGAAACCCGTTGCAAATACCTATCACCACGCCGCCTTTGTTTGCAAACGCCACTACTTCATTCATAATCGGTGAAAACCGCGCAATAGCGCCCGTGCGCAAATAATCTCCGTAAGAAAAACCGCCGGGAAGAATGATCACATCAGAATTTTTCAAGTCGGTTTCTTTGTGCCACAAAAATTCCGCCTCCTGATGAAGTACATGCTTGATGGCATGGTACGCATCATGGTCGCAATTTGAACCGGGAAAAACAACGACACCGAATTTGATCTTCGCACTCATATTTTTGAAACTGTAAACGTGTAATCTTCCATCACCGGATTAGCGAGTAATTTTTTACATGCCTCATCGGTAATGCGTTTCGCTTCTTCTTCAGTCGGCACGTCAATGGTTAAGTGAATTGACTTACCAACACGAACATTCGCCACGTGGGTCAAACCGAGCGTATGGAGGCTGTGCTCAACAGCTTTCCCTTGAACATCTAAAATTGAAGGACGAAGTGTAACGGTAATGGTCGATTGATACATAGCTGTTTGTAGTTTAGACGTTAGATATCGTAACTTGGCGCTTCCTCGACTTCTTGCTCGCGTTCTGCTTTTGGATGGTGCGAAAACCACCCGGCAATATGACGAACGACGCCGAATCCGACAAAGGCGGCTATGAGATAAAACGTTGCCTCTCCTTTTGTAAACAGAATCAACAATAGTGAAAAAAATACCGAAATGACCTTGATCGGATGCTTCTTTAATTCTTTCCCGGAAAATTTCGGCAGTGTATCATACGTAATCCGACTTACCATTAACAACGATACACTTATTACAAGATACGGAAGTACCGATGCCGCAGTATCAAGCAACTTACCGTTGTCAACACTGAAGGTGAGTACATAAGTAACAATTGTCAGCGCGCTCATCGGTATCGGTAATCCGACAAAATGCTCTTTATCAAACCCGACCAGTTGAACATTGAACCGGGCGAGTCGAATACCGCCAAGAATTACCAGCAGCGAACTGATGATGATGCCGAGTGCATTCAACTGGTAGAGCAATATTTTATACACCAGAAACGCAGGCGCCGCACCAAATGAAACAACATCAGAAAGCGAATCAATCTGTACGCCGAATGCACTGCTGGATTTTGTCAACCGCGCCATCAATCCGTCAACGGCATCAAATACCGCCGCAAGAATGATGAAGTATGCCGCGTCGGTAAACTCTCCATTACTCGAATGGACAATGGAAAGAAAACCGCAGAACATATTTAACACCGTGAAGAGTGTCGGAACAACAGCACGGGTTATCATCATTTCATCACCGCTAAAATTGTTTCTCCCGCAACAGTCTTTTGATGTAGGGTAACTTTAATTTCCGCCTGTTTCGGTACGTACACATCTACACGAGAGCCAAATTTAATCATACCGAATCGCTTTCCCATTTCGACAGAATCACCGACCTTCAACGGCGCCACAATTCTCCGTGCCACAAAACCGGCAATTTGTTTGAAAAATACTTTTCCCCTGCTATTTTCAATGCCGATGTGGGTTTGTTCGTTTTTAAGCGATGCTTTATCTTCAAACGCGGCAAAAAATTCACCGGGAATATATTCAAAATATCCAATTGTTCCGGAAACAGGATGCCGGTTTACATGAACATCAACCGGAGACATAAAGATGCTGATCATTGTTGCATCCGATTGTAGATAACGATCCTCAACCACATCTTCAACTTTAATAACCGTCCCATCTGCCGGCGCAACAACCAATCCCTCACCTACTGGTACTACACGTTCAGGATCTCTAAAAAAATTCAACGTGAAAATAAAAAGAAGGATTGAAAGAACAATAAGAATTGTTTTAATAATTGCGTGATCGATGAGAAAATAGGAAGCTACTCCAACAACAAGAGAAATTGCGGTTATAGTAAAAAAAACATCGTAACCGTATTCAGTAATCAACTAATACACTCCATTTGTTAACAAAAGAAAATAATTTCTTCCTCTCGCACCAAATTTCTGCCTAAACTTACCGAAAAAATGAAGGAAAGTCAATCTTGCATTTCTTGTCTAGTTTTACTATGTTATACACAGAAAATGAGTGAAAGAGTTTTACATTCAACTGTTATGTCGCGCAGAAAAAAGTTTACCCTATTTTTCCAGTGATAAAAATGTCCCGTTCAACCAACGGGACATTTTTTTTGACACCCCCTGTGACCATTAAAGAATTTCAAAAATTATTTGAACGACTGGCTCCGCCGGCCATTGCCTGGAAAGGAGACAACGTCGGACTCCAGATCGGGCG
>JBFMDF010000154.1:0-5453 GCA_040753935.1 Bacteroidota bacterium
AAATGGTTCCATCCTGCAAATCGATGTTCGGATCGTAGAATTCATATCCTAATTTCAAATCCAGTCCTTCAAAGAGAATGTAGTTTGCTTCTGTGTAAAGAATGTTGCCTGTTACCTGTTTTGCAAGAGCGGTGTTGCGCGATTGAAGAAAATCTACTTCGCCAAGGAGTGTCAAATTGTTGGCAAGTGTTACCACCCCGAATCCGCCAAAGATTTGCGTTTTTCCTGCCGTCCCTGTTGCCGGAAGATTGTAGAACGAACTACCGATAGAGAAATTCACAACATCCGACTGCACATTGACTTCTGCTCTCAAGGCAACCGCTTTTGTCTTTGTTCCACCGGTTCCTGTCAATCCACCCCTTCGGCCGTTGAATAGTCCGACGTTTACTGAAAAAATACTCGGATTAAATCCGAATTCAATTCCAGTATCTTCAGAGCCCTGACCGAAACCAAGCCCTGGTGGATATGAAGCGATGGCAGGATTCACTGGGAAGTATGGACCATTTCGGATAAACAGTGTATGATCATCCATTTTCAATCCGTAGGCAGGGATGAAGTTACCGATTTTCACATAGCCGTCGAAAGGAAGTACTTTAGCCAGTCCGAAAACCTCAAATCCGCTGTAGAGCCCCTTATCAAAATAAATCCTGAATTTTTTATTCAATCGAAGGTCAAGATACAGATCGCCCTGCATTTGGAAAAAACTTGATGATGAGTTTTGTTCGAGGTAATAGAAAAGCGTCCTATAATCCATTCCAATGGTGAAGAAATCATTTAGCGAGGGGGAGAATTCATCGAGGTCCGTCTGTTCTTTGAATGTCGCCATCGGCAATTCTTCGCGTCCGTACGTTGCGCCGAATGTACTGCGCATGCCTTTGCCGGTCGGATTGATGTGGCATGATTGACATTTGGCGCCCTGACGTGTAGAAAATTTAGGAAGCGCATCAGCAGTATGAATGAACAACACGGCGCATCCAACGATGAACAGAGATACTCGTTTCATGAAATCCTCCAAAGGGTATAAACGAAAGCGTGAACGTGTGTGCAATGTATTACTTACAGAATACTTTTGCAAGCAGAAACATCGTACGGTGAGTGAGGTCAAATCAATTTGCGGCGGTTTTTAATGTAGTCAACAAAAATAAATTGTCCGAGATTGCTGAGTGAGGAGTAGTATGCTCTGCCTTTGTTTGCCTTTGTCAATTCTTCCACAAAGTTGATGAGGTACGGATCCCGTGCGATCATAAATGTGCTGATGGTAATTTTTTCGCGACGGCACTGCACCGCCTCATCAAGTGTTTTGTTGACAATTTTCGGATCGAGACCGAATGAATTTTTATAGAGCCGTCCGGCATCATCGAAGATTGCCGATGGTTTACCATCGGTTACCATAAAGATTTGCTTGTTGACGTTGCCGCATTTGCGAAGAATGTTGCGTGCCATCTGCAGTCCGGCACGAGTGTTGGTGTGGAATGGTCCGACTTGCAGAAAAGGAATTTCTGCAAGACTGATTAACTGTGCATCATCACCAAAGGTGACACACGCGAGAAAATCTTTTGGGAATTTTGTTTGAATGAGTTCGGCAAGCGCCATGGCAACTTGTTTTGCCGGAGTAATTCTGTCTTCACCATAGAGTATCATACTGTGTGAGATATCGATCATGACAACGGTGGCGCAGGAGGAAAGAGTTTCCGTTTCGTACACTTCAAGATCATCTTCCTGTAGATTGAAATTATCGAGACCATCGCGCTTGAGCGCGTTAGTCATCGTAGCAGTGAGATCGATGTTTGTCGGCATGTCGCCGAATGTCCATTTCTTTGTTTCGCTCAACCGTTCAACCCCGGCGCCGGTGTGCGGCGTTTCGTGGTTTCCGAACGGATTTTTCTTCAGTGACGAAAAAATTTCTTTGAGGGCATCTTGTCTGATTTTTTGAATTCCCTTTGTTGTCAGTTCGAAGCGACTATCAACTTCTTCAATAACACCGAGTTCTTTCAATTTTTCGATCAATTCTTCCATCGTCAGATTTTCGTCGAAAATGCCGTACTCTTCCGCCAACTGGCGCAGCCACTGCAAGGCCTCTTCCACATCGCCGCTTGTTTGCAACACAAGATAGTTGAACAACTTGGTCAATTGTTCAAGCCGCTGTTCATCGGTTGCCGAAGTTTCATTCCATTGTGAATAAAGAAAGCGCATTTTTTAATTGATAATTGATAATGAATAATTGATAATGCTACTTTTTCCGACTTCCCTTTGCTGATTTAATACTTGCGGTCAATATTTTGAGAAGTTCTTCGCACTGCAAAAGCAAATGGTTTGCGGCTACAGATTCAATATAATTGGTATCGCGTAGAATCCTCAACCAGTAGTAAGTTTCAAATGCTTCTTTGTTTGACACAGAGAGTTTGTGAATGAAGTCAGATTTACTTTCTGCCTGGTTTGCTTCCTCAATGTTTGCACCGATTGAAGTTCCGCTGCGTAAAAGCTGTTTTGAAAGGACAAACTCTTTTTTCTCATTTATTATATTCTGACATATTTTTACAATCTCAATTGCAAACAAATACGATTTATCCCTTAACGGATTTGGTTTCAATTGATTCATATATTCTCCCAGAAAGTATGAATAAAATTAGTAATAGTAGATTTTCCATTACCCATTACCCATTATCCATTACCCATTATCCATCACCCATCGAGCAGGTTAATCGTATTCCTCAAACTTCCCTTTACCGCTGAAGATTGTTCCCACCAAATCTTTGTAGTACGTTACATGGTCTATTTCGTCTTTTGCAATCTTTGAATTTTGATGCAGTCCATCGAGCACAAACTCCATTGCCGAAGCGAGGCCGTACTGATCCTTCTCTTCAAGTTTGAAGTACTTTTTGGTTATCTCTTTCAACGTCGGTACGCGATTTAGTTCCGCGAAGTATGCTGCCTGGGGCATGTCGTCTGCAACAACCAACGCATTGCCGTTTTCAAACCAACTGACAATTTTTGAGTATTCATTACCTTCTTTCTGTGTTTGTACTTGCTGTGATGCTGTCCGTTTCGGTTTTTGCAGCGGATCGGGAAAATATTTTTTGAAGACTTCTCGCGTTGCTTTACCAATAAGCGCTTTGCCTACTTTCAATGCCCCTTCCTGTTCTCCTTCAAACACCAGTTCAACTTTACCGGTAACGCCGGGAAGCACATGCGGCAGGTCGCACATGCGCGGAACAATCATCTGTTCATTCAGCATAATGGCCCGCCGTTCTGCATTGCTGATGAGATTTTCCATTGCCGAGATGGTCAATCGCGCACTGACGCCCGATTTTTGATCGACAAATTCACTCTTGCGTGCTTCAAACGCGATATGCTCAACAATTTCTTTGAAGTAGTAGGGAAGATGAACGGATCGTCCGTTTCGTTCAATCCACGCTTCCTGTTCCGTAATGGCAATAGCGTCTTCAATTGTTCGAGGATAATGTGTAAGAATTTGTGAGTCAATTCTATCTTTCAGCGGAGTGATAATGCTGCCGCGATTTGTGTAGTCTTCAGGATTTGCAGTGAAGACAAGAAACACATCCAGTGGAATGCGGATGTTGAATCCGCGGATTTGCACATCTTTTTCTTCCAAAATATTGAAGAGCCCTACCTGAATTCTCGGCTGAAGATCAGGGAGTTCATTGATGGCAAAAATTCCTCTGTTGCTGCGTGGAATTAAACCAAAGTGAATTGCTCCTTCGTGCGAATAGTGCAATCGCTGTGTTGCCGCTTTTATGGGATCGATGTCTCCAATCAAATCGGCGATGGTAACATCGGGTGTTGCGAGTTTTTCGCTGAACCGCCGGTCACGATGGAGCCATTCAATTTCGGTTTCATCACCGTAAGTGTTGACCTGATCAACGCCGAATTTACTGACGGGATGAAAGGGATTGTCGTTAATCTCACTTCCTTTAATCACGGGAATGTACTCGTCCAACAGCGATGGCAATTGACGGATGATTCGCGTTTTTGCTTGTCCGCGGAGCCCTAGTAGAATAATATCGTGTTTGGCGAGGATTGCATTGATGAGCGCCGGAATTACTGTGGTTTCGTACCCGATAATACCGGGGAACAACTGTTCACGGCGCTGTAACTTTGCGATGAGGTTATCACGAATTTCATCCTTCACCGGTTTCACCTTGTACCCGCTCTTTTTTAACTCCCCCAATGTTCGAGCACGAAGCATAAGACAAGTTCCTCCTTTTTCTTCAATATACTTTTGTGCTATACCAAAATCAATTCGTGGATACTTTCTATTTTTTGTTTAGGAAGTTCCTCTTATCTTTATACCATTACTCATGACACAATCGTTCTCTATGAATATTCCCCAAAAAATTATTCTCTTTCGTCTTAGTTCTATCGGCGATATCATTCTTGCTTCTCCACTCCTGCGCGTACTTCGCCGTGCAGCCGGAAAAGATGCGCGCATCGATTTTGTGGTGCGAAAAGAGTACGCTGAACTTGTAAAGTACAACCACCATCTTTCACTTGTCCATGAATACGATCCGGAGACAGGGTTCGACGGCTTGCAAAAACTTGCGCGCGAGTTGTACGATGAACATTATGAACTTGCTGTCGATATTCACGACAGCATACGCACAAAGTTTTTGCGCACCGCCTGCCGAACAAAAGAAACCGTAGTAGTGGACAAAAGAAAATTTGAACGCTGGCTCCTCATTAACTTGAAACGAAATGCGTATGACGACAACCTTTCTGTCGCCGAACGTTACATAGAGACTCTTGAAAAATATGGTGTGAAGAATGACGGCAAAGGATTGGAGATTTTTATTCCCGACGCAATTCTCTTTGATGTTTCCGGCAAGATGGGGGCATTGAAACTGAACCAGTTTGAAAAAGTCATCGGCATCTGTCCCGGCGCAAAACATTTTACCAAACGGTGGCAGAGAGAAAAATTTGCCGATGTTGCCGTTCGCGCGGCAAAAGAATTTCACGCGAAAATTCATCTCTTCGGTGGCGCAGATGAGAGGAACGATTGCGCATTCGTAGCCGAAGAAGTTGCGCGCAGAGTGTCGAGCAGTGCGGTAACGAATTTTGCCGGAGAATTTTCGCTGTTGGAAACTGCCGCCGCAATGGAGTTCTGTGATGTTGTGGTAACGAATGACAGCGGTTTGATGCATCTTGCAGCGGCAAAGCAGAAAAAAATTGTTGCCATCTTTGGTTCGACGGTGAAAGAATTCGGTTTCTTTCCCTATGGTACTGAATCAATCGTTATTGAAAAATGCGATCTCGAGTGCCGCCCCTGCACACATATAGGGCGCAAATCATGTCCGAAGCAGCACTTTCAGTGTATGGCGGGAATTACAGTGGATGAGGTGTTTGCTGCGGTTGCAAAGTTTGCAGTCTGAAGTTATTGCGTTTCGCCGATCAGACGTTTTCTCCCTGTTTGACTACGTATGCCGTTTCGGTGTTAT
>JBFMDF010000155.1:0-5426 GCA_040753935.1 Bacteroidota bacterium
GAATTCCACCTTCTTTTCATATTTTCCAATTGCATTGAGCCAATCCACATTCACCGGACGATAGGCTAATCCGATGACGTTTTCCATCTTCTTCAACAAGCCATTAGAACCGCTGGAGCCGACCTGACCTACTGAAAGAGTTCCCTCAGCAAATGTGCGGCTTGCGTCTTGTGGCTGACTGCGATCTTCTTCGTAATATGAGAATTTATCAATCAAGGTAAAATCATTGGCAATGCGAATGTCACCGCCAAAGGTAAAGTTACGACGTAACGATTGAGGATTCTTTCCGACTTCTCCTTTAATAGACGCTTTGTACGACTCTTTCGGCAAATATTCAAATCCAACCGATAATGCATCGTTATCACTTGTTCGCGCTTCAGCAAAATTGCGGTCAAGCGCACGCGTTCGTTCTAATTGCACGTTTGAGGTAATGTCTTCGGTCAATTTTGTCGTATTCTTCAATCCGATACTCGCTTGGTTGCGTTTGCCGTTTATTCCATTGCCGATTTCGTACCGACCGTTGACTGTTGTTCCATAACCGAGATCAGACCCAATGCCAAAAATTGATGTGCTGCCATTGTTGAGATAGAAACGCTGTTGAGCCGTCAGCACAACATTGTCGAACGCTTTATATTCAACGCCAATAGCACCATTGGACGGCTTTACTTCATTTTTTGTAGAATTACTAATGCTATGTTCAAATTCACCGGTGACATTCAGTCTATTGGTGGCGTGAAGTGTTGTCTTTGCATTCAGCAAAGTTGATTGTCGGTTCTCAGTTAACGAGGTATCTGTTCGAACGCTTTCATACCGTAAATTCTCCGCCCGGAAAGAAACGGTTGCAACTCGACCAATCTTCCGTTCTGCACCGGCAGTAATGGAATTGATGGTAACATTTGCCATGCTTGCTGATTGCGCTGTCCGATAATAGTCTGCAGTCAGTTTCGTCTCAAACAAACCGTCATACGTTCCGCCGATACCGTACTTCGTTGAACCGATTTCTTGACTGTTGTTACCGCCAACGCCAGCACCGGCGGTCTGGTTGACAAAGCCAGTTTCAACTTTACGGAAATATGATTTCACTTGTAGTCGTTCCATCGGCGTACCACCAACTTCAAGTTTCCACGCGGCGCCGCTGTTGTTGACTTCTGCACCGTATGCAATTTCCGCATTGGCGGTTAATAACGAATGATAATTATATCGAGTTGTAAAACCATACAGCGAATAATTCTTCGGTTTGCGTTCTTCTGTTACTGCCGTTGCCCCAATGGTTAATCCATCAAAAATTTGTTTTTCACCTTGTACACCCGTTACATAACTGTTCGCAAACCCACCCTGCGATTCGTACGCAACAATAATAAATACCGGATTTCCATTTTGATCAATACTCGGTACCGGTTGTTTGAAGAAGAGCGTCCCTTGAACGTAATCAATTTCATAATCACCAAAACGAGACTTGTCGTACCGGCTGATGATAACTTCGTTATGACGTTTATCGCGCGTTTCAATACGAACTTTTTCTGAGCCAGGGACAACATTGCTTGAACCGAGGAAGTAGAATCCCGAAATACCTTGTCCTCGAATTTCATCTTGAACCACTTGGCGATCTGTGAGCGTCGCAAAGGCATCAAATTTTTCTTCACGTGTCTCGTAGTGTCCGCTGATTCCGGTAAAAGTACGATCGTACCGAGCCAGTTCGCTTTGTGCAAATGATGTATTGAAATCTCCAAACATCACATACGAACGGTTCCGTTCAAGTCTTACGAAGAACGGATTACTGGTTTGCGCTGTGTAATCAACACGACTGTTGTCACCGTATATAGAATAGAGCACATCCGGATCAAGATCTTTGAACAGCCGATCTCGTTGCCGACGTTCGTTGTCGTATGAAGCAGTCAGTAAATATTTATCCCACACAGTGCCGCGCCCGTAAAATGCCAGTCTTCCCGCACTGTGGAAGCCGGCGTCAATCTTATTGTTGTTCTTTACTACACTCAAATCACCGGCAGTTGCAAGATTCGTAGCAGAGGCATCCGCAGAACCAACAATCATCAGTGGTACCACTGGTGTGTTGAATTCAATCACCTCGCGCTTCACGGCATTATCTACTCTGAATTCTGCGCGTGCCATTGCCGCTTGCGATGGTGAGCGGAATGTAAATGAAGCAACGCCGCTCTGTAATCGTGCTTGTGCACCATATGAACTGGAATCGATATCGCTCACTTCAGTCAATACACTGTCAGCAAGCATAGTAACAAAATAACCATCCTGTAACTGCACTCCCCATTTATCAAAGACTTTTGCTGTCATCGTTACCTTTGCACCGTCAGCAAATAATGCGTTGGAAGGCATGGTAATTTCTATGCTCGCCGGAGAGCCGAGTCTGTGAATTGTACGTACTGCTGTAAATTCTTTTCCGTTGCGGAAGCGATTGACAACGGTGTACTTCACCGGACCTTCGGGAACAGGAATGCCGATAAATTCAAACACACCATCCGGACGTACCGTTGTTGAATCTATGGCTTCACCGTTCACCAGTAAAATAACTGTAGTACCAGCCGGTGCATTGCCCGCAATGTATTGGTTTTTGAAGGAAGTGATAACACCATCTTGCGGTTCGTTGATGACCACTTGGGCATCAACGACTGAGACGGAAATCATCGCGATTCCTATCAGCAACCCAAAATATTTTTTGATCAGTGCGAGCATTACTTTGTTTGTATTTCTCTACTCATTTCGTTAGCGAGCTTATCAGGATCACTCCTGATAAGCCCATCAGTATAACTACGTCAATTGACAGCTACTCTATACTTAATCGTTTTTGTACCTCCACTTCCCGCTACCGTAAATGGACCTGTAGTTACAGTGTTAGAACTGAATGTTGCACCATCAGCATCACTCGCGTTTGTTTTTGCAACACCATCCACCAGTATACCCTTACCTACTCCGTACGAATTAGGACCAAAGGTAGTGTTTGTTGGTATTGCATTCGACGTTGTTAAATTAGTGGCGCTACCGGCACCCGAATTGGTAATTGTGAGGGTGTACTCAATAGTATCACCTGGGGCAGGATTCGAAATATTACCCACACCATAAACATGTGCCTGTGATAACACAATAGAAAGTGATGGCGCCGTAACTGTTGTAGTAATGGTCACTGTAGGATTGTAATTACCAGTACCGTTTGGTGTTGCACCGGCTATGCCCGGCGTTGCAGTAAGGTTACGGATAATAGTCTGTCCATCAGTACCCGTAACGTTTACACGCAAGTACACATACACTGTATCAAGCGAATCACCTGCAGCCACGGAGGAAGTAACAAGCGGCTGAGTGCCCGTGGCGCCGTTTGTTTCGGTAAACCAATGCGTCGTGTCAAGGTCACCACCGTTTTGTGCTTGACTTAAGGTGAAGGTCATTGCTGAGTTACCGCGGTTCTTCACACGGATCAGGTACACAACGGAATCGCCCGGATTACCGGATTGAGACGCGGAGGAAATAACGGAAACGTATGCGCCAGAAGCTTGTCCCACAGTAAACGCAGTTGTACTGGATACATTTTCTGACCAGCTATGCAAACCGTCGTTATATGTCACTTCTGAACCGGAGGTACCGTTGGTAATTGTTGTTCCCGCTGGTACACCAGTACCGTTGTTTGAGGTTTGTTCGATATCAGCAGTGAATGTTACGGTAGTCGTACCTGTAAGCGCAGCAAGCGAGCCGATAGTCCACGTAGCGGTTCCGCCGGTGGCTGATCCACTAACAGCACTTTCATTCTCAAGATTCGGATCATCGTACTTCCAAGTAACCGTAGAGTTGCCAACTGTTGCAGCATGACCAGTATTGGTAATAGTTAATGCAAACGATTGATTCTCACCAGGAATTTTGTTCGTAGTATAAGTGGGCGTTACGCTGAACGAAATAACAGGTTTTGCGATAGTGACGCTGGCAGTGTAGGTTTGTGTTCCAACGCCTCCAACTCGTACAATTGAACCAAGGTATGTACCGTTTGATTCGATGTTCACTGTAATATTCGCAGTTGTATCATCCGGAGCTTGGCTTCCTCGTGGTATTGTGATACGAAGAATAAGTGGAATGCGATTGGCAATGGTAGTATCGGTGTACAGTGCACCGCCAGAAGTGATGAGCGAATCTCCACCGTCCCACAATTGATCGTTATTTTTGTCTTTGTATAACTGAGCAGTCCATCCTGTTGGAACATTTGCAACAGTCATTTTAAAATCATCACTGTAGTTGCCGGCGTTGTAGAAGTAAAAGGCTTTGTTGATGATTGTACTGTCAACGGTAGTCGTTGACGAGCTAGTTGTCGAGAGGTTGATGGAGACTTTGTACCCGACAGTAAACGTTGCAGTGTTCGATTGTCCACTGCGAACATTTGAACCTGCATTATATTGAACGCTGGCCTGGTTGGATACGACCGTACCGGCTAACGTTCCGGCAGCAAAAGATTGCTGACCAAGTGATATCAGAAGTGCGACTATCAGTGCCACTCCTAATCGAGAAAACATATTGTGTTGTCTCATTGTTGTATCTCCTTTGTTAATTTGAATTGTTGTTTTATTGTTTTTTTTTTTATTCACGACAATGTTGTTGCTACGGTGGCTTATGTTCCATGGCTTGCTCTCCTTATATTGTTAAATTGTATTTATTGTTAATCATGACGTTTCTTGTTTCTCTTTGCCAACATTCAAAATATTCTCTTGCTGTTTTAGAGCTAAAAAATCAGAAAAAGTAACACAGAAATGTACATCCGGAATTTGAGTCTGTACACGCTTCGATTGAAAGATTTGTCCACGATACACTAACTTCGTTGATGTGGTTTTCGCCGCTTCCTGAAGTTGAACTAAATTTGTAATTAACCGCTCTGTATCCGTTCCTGCAGATAAATGAATACAGACGGCAAATGGTTTTGTTCTGTACATCATCTGCGCCACAGATTCTGCATTCATTCCCGGTCCAAGATTCAATACTGTATATCCTTCTGTTTCAAGCAACGTAACCATTGCCATCAACTCGATATCGTGCTCATCATCTCCCAGCGATGTGCATATGATTGTTTTGTTGTTATATGATCGATGAATGACGGAAGGAGGTAATTGTAAAATAGCAGAGATAAGTGAGTACCGAGCAAGGTGATACTCTTGATATGAAATTTTGTTTATCGCGTAGGTGTCGGAAATTTTTTTCAGTGTTGGCATCAGAATAAAATCAAAGATATTTGCTACCGACAATCCCGCACGATGCATAGCGACGAAGAGTGAGAGTGCATCATCTTTTTTTCCCTTAATTGCAACATGAAAACAAACCGCGGCCAACACACCGTACTCTTTTTTCTCAAGTATTTTTTTAATGATTGCATCATCGCTCGCTACATCTTGTGTTGTTTGCAGTGTAGAAATTTCGTAATG
>JBFMDF010000156.1:0-5384 GCA_040753935.1 Bacteroidota bacterium
AGAGGTGTGTGTGATGGGAAATATCATTCCAAAGCATGGCGGGTATAGAAAACTCAAAAGTTACCAAATTGCTCAATTAGTTTACGATGTTACTGTACGCTTTTGCGATCGATACATAAACCCAAAGAGCCGCACACATGACCAGATGGTTCAGGCTGCACGCAGTGGAGTTCAAAATATAGCTGAGGGTAGTATGGTTTCGGGCACATCAAAAAAGATGGAAATGAAACTTACCGGCGTTGCGCGCGCAAGTTTGGAAGAGCTCAAAAGAGACTACGAAGACTTTCTGCGGCAACGACAGTTGCATCTGTGGCAACGCGAGGATCCACGCAGGCAACAACTAATTGACCGAAGACCAAAAACTGCTGATGAGGTGGCGCAATGGGTGAAAGAGGTTGCACTGCAAAGTGGACAGAGCGGACATGATGGACTTACAGAAACACCGGCTCAGTCTACCCTGTCCAAGCCGTCCACCGAAACTACCTACTCTGAAACTGCCGCAAACGCCGCGCTAACCCTGATTGCTGTGGCAACCGCATTGCTTGACCGACAACTTGAGGCACAAGCAAAAGCGTTTGAAACAGAAGGCGGTTTTACAGAACGATTGTATAAAGAACGACAAAAACGAAGAAATGCACCGTGAGCACAAAATTCTCAGAATCCATCGTTGAACAAGCCGCTTTAGAGTGGCTGGAACATTTGGGCTATACAATTCTCTTTGGGCTTGATGTTGCACCAGGTGAGTTACAAGCCGAACGCGATAATTACCGTCAGGTTGTTTTAGAAACACGACTTCGCCAGGCGCTTCAACGTCTCAATCCACAAGTTCCACCCGATGCAATTCAAGAGGCATTCCGCAAACTGACACGACCAGACTTGCCCTCTCTTGTTGCAAACAACCATGCAATCCATAAATACCTCGTTGAAGGCGTTCCTGTAGAATACCGAAGGGCCGATGGCTCAATTGGCGGTGACCTTGTTCGCGTCCTCGATTACGACTCGATTGAGAACAATGAATTCCTTGCCGTCAATCAGTTTACAGTGGTTGAAGACCAGCACGAACGCAGACCCGATATTGTTCTCTTTGTTAACGGATTGCCGCTTGCTGTTTTTGAACTTAAGAATGCCACAACCGAAGAAGCCACGATTTGGTCGGCATTCAACCAACTTCAAACCTACAAGCAGCAGATTCCGTCGTTGTTTGCGTACAACGAGGCGCTTGTAATTTCGGACGGTGTTCAAGCACGCATCGGGACGCTCACCGCCGACAAAGAGTGGTTCATGCCGTGGCGAACAATTGAGGGAGAACAATTGGCTGATACAAAACTTCCCCAATTACAAGTTGTTCTCGAAGGTGTGTTCGAGAAACGCCGCTTCCTCGATTTGATTCGATACTTCATTGTGTTCGAGGACGCGCCGGGATCTGCTTTCGTCAAAAAGATGGCGGGGTACCATCAATATCATGCTGTGAATGTGGCGGTGAATGAGACACTTCGCGCTTCTGTTCTTCCATTCCATGTTGCTGAAGAAGGGGGCGCTTACTTTGCCAAATCTCAACGCGAGGCAAAACGCGGAGATAAACGTGTCGGCGTTATCTGGCACACGCAGGGGTCGGGTAAAAGTCTTACAATGGCTTTCTATGCAGGCAGAGTTGTCATGCATCCGGTAATGGAGAATCCAACCATAGTCGTCATCACCGATCGCAACGATTTAGACGATCAACTCTTTGGGACTTTCGCTCGATGTCATGAACTTTTACGCCAACAACCAATACAAGCACAGAGCCGCGTAGAACTGCGCGAACTTCTCCGAACTGCGTCGGGCGGCGTTGTATTCACAACAGTCCAAAAGTTTTTCCCAACCGAAGGCGAAGACCAGCATCCGCTGTTATCCGACCGTCGGAACATTGTTGTCATTGCTGATGAAGCTCACCGAAGTCAATATGATTTTATCGACGGCTTTGCGCGTCATATGCGCGAGGCATTGCCGAACGCTTCTTTTATTGGCTTTACAGGTACGCCGATAGAATTGACCGACAAGAACACCCGCGCTGTCTTCGGTGATTATATCAGCATTTATGATATCGAACGGGCAGTTAAAGACGGCGCAACTGTTCCCATCTACTACGAAAGCCGTCTAGTAAAATTGGAGATAGACGAAACTGTCCGCCCCACGCTCGACGAAGAATTTGAAGAAGCAACTGAAGGAGAAGAAGTCGAACATAAAGAGCGGCTGAAGACAAAGTGGGCACAACTTGAAGCGTTGGTTGGCGCTGAGAAGCGTATCAAGCTCGTAGCGCAAGATTTGGTCAGCCATTTTGAACGGCGCTTGGAAACAATGGATGGAAAGGCAATGGTTGTCTGTATGAGCCGCCGCATTTGCATTGAACTGTACAATGCAATCGTTGCGATTCGTCCTGATTGGCACCATCCCGACGACGACAAGGGAATGATCAAAATCGTGATGACGGGTTCGGCAACGGATCCCGTAGAGTGGCAACCGCATATCCGCAACAAGCCACGCCGCGAAGAACTGGCTAAACGTTTTAAGGACCCACGAGATCCTTTCAAGATTGTACTTGTTCGTGATATGTGGCTTACCGGCTTTGACGTCCCCTGTCTCCATACAATGTATGTAGACAAGCCGATGCGCAGTCATGGACTCATGCAAGCCATTGCCCGTGTCAACAGAGTTTTTAAAGACAAGCCCGGCGGTCTTGTTGTAGATTATCTTGGCTTAGCCCATGAACTAAAACAAGCATTGGCTAATTACACCGAAAGTGGCGGCAAGGGGCAAACAGCCATTGACCAAGAAGAAGCCGTTGCCGTCATGCTGGAGAAATACGAAGTATGCCGTGATCTCTTCTCCGGTTTCAATTGGTCGCGCTGGAGTTCGGGCAATCCAAACGAACGCTTAACGATACTGCCTGCCGCACAGGAACACATCCTTCAGCAAAAAGATGGTAAGGGTAGGCTTGTAAAAGCTGTTACAGAATTATCAAAAGCGTTTGCGCTTGCTGTACCTCACGAAAAGGCGCTTGAGATTCGGGATGATGTGGCATTCTTCCAAGCCGTCAAAGTTGTGTTGAGTAAGAGTACGGCTAACGGACAGCGGACACGTGATGATGTGGAATTCGCTATCAGGCAAATTGTATCAAAGGCAGTTGCTTCAGACGAAGTAATTGATATTTTCGCGGCAGCTGGTTTGAAAAAACCAGATATTTCCATTCTCTCAGATGAATTTTTGGCAGAGATTAGAGGCATGCCCCAGAAAAATTTAGCGGTAGAGATGCTGCGCAAACTGCTTGAAGGCGAAATACGGACAAGAGGTCGTAAAAATGTAGTTTTAGCGCGGTCGTTTGCTGAAATGCTCGAACATGCCGTCCGCCAATATCAAAACAGGGCTATTGAAACAGCCCAAGTTATTGAAGAATTGATTGGGTTAGCAAAAGACTTACGCGAAGCCGACCGGCGCGGTGAATCACTCGGTCTTACAGAAGATGAGATTGCGTTCTATGACGCTCTTGAAGTAAATGATAGCGCTGTTAAAATTCTTGGCGATGAAACGTTGCGTACTATTGCTCAAGAATTAGTCAAAGCGGTTCGCGGGAATCTTAAGATAGATTGGACCGTCCGCGAGAATGTCCGTGCCGAAATGCGTGTCATCATCAAACGCATCCTGCGACGTTACGGCTACCCGCCAGACAAACAAGCAAGAGCGACCGAACTCGTTCTCGAACAAGCAGAGGTTCTTTGTACAGAATGGGCGCAGTAATCGTACTTGGAAAGTTTCAAAAGTGGAGAGTGGAGACAACATCTGACCGTCAACAGTACGATGCTCATTTACTTTGTAAACGAACCTATTAGTGTTGCTTTATTGCGTTAGTTCCATATTGGTTATGCCATTTAACGCAAGAAAATTTGTTAGTTAATAGCCGCGCCGGACACACAGTTTTCAATCAACACCATACTTTCATCATGGTCTCCATCATCCTCTGCACATACAACAGAGCAACGCTGCTGCCGCGTGCAATAACATCGGTGGTTCGGCAAACCATCAGCGAGTGGGAATTGATTATCATCGATGACGGAAGCCGCGACGCAACGTACCGTGTAGCAAAACAATTTTTCGATACCGACCAGCGCATTGTGTACTTCTACCAGTCCAACTGCGGCTTGGCGCAGGCACGAAACCGCGGACTGCAGTTAGCAACCGGCAACTTTGTCTGCTTTGTTGATTCAGACGATGAACTCGCACCGACGCATCTTGAACAACGCGTCAAGTACTTACAACGCCGTCCCTCAGTGGATTTTCTACACGGCGGAACGAAACTCATCGGACCGAAAGAAAAACAGTACGTCGTTGACCTGACGAATCCGAAAAAGAAAATTCATTTAAGCAAGTGCCATGTCGGCGGAACATTCTTTTTTCGGAAGGAGGTGCTGAAGAAAGTGCCGGGGTTCAGGGCAATTCCATTCGGAGAAGATTTTGATTTTTACACGCGGGTCAAAGAGCGCTTCACCGTCAAAAAAGTAAACTTCCCGACGTATCTATATCATCTGGATGTGGAGGACAGATTGTGCGATGTGTACACGAAACAGTTGATGAAGAAGGATGTGAAGGTCGGTCAACAACTTGCAACGCAATAACGCCGCGCTGCCATCTGAGTACCTATTTTTTCAATTCTTTTCTGATGAGACTTTCGAGTTTGAAATGCTCTTCTGCCGGAACGCCAAGTTTTTCGCGAAGCGATTGCAGAAAATCCGATTCGTCGGGCGTAACAACGCCGTCAGACCAGACGGAGCGGAGCGCGCTAACGTAGGCTTCGTTCTTTGTTATTTTCTCAATCTCGCTAAATTTTTCATCCGTCATCTCAATTGCATTTTTCAACACCAACAGCATTGCGCGCTCTTCATTTGAAATGGAGCCGTCCATCCACGCCTTCTGAAACATTGTTCGTAGAATGATTTCGCCTTGTTGTTTTAACGAAGTGGCGCTTGCGGCTTGTTTCGACGCTTCCATTTCTTTCTGGAGCGCGGCGACTTGTGCAATTCCTTCTGCTTTAGCAACTTCGCGCGCACGTTCAAGTTCGCGCTGGTGTTTGCTTTTCAGCGTCTCGATTTCTCTTTTCAGCGCTTCAACTTCTTTACTCTCCGCAGTACCGGCGTTCCGTTTTGACGCGGCAAGTTCCTGCTCAAGCGCGGCAATCTGTGCGCTTAATTTTTTTTCCACTGCTTCTTTGATTGCCTGCGCTTCTTTCACCTGCAGTGTTAATTGAGCAACCTCACGCTGAAGTTTCGCTTGCATCGCCGCAAATTCCTGACGGAGCGATTCAATTTTTGACGTTGAATCTTCTTTTGCATTAGCCGCCACTTTTGTTTCCG
>JBFMDF010000157.1:0-5367 GCA_040753935.1 Bacteroidota bacterium
TTTATGATGTTAATGTGGGATACAAAAATATTACCGATGTGATGTTGAAGACCGATTTTCTCTTTGGTGTAGAAGAGAGCGGCGGATTCGGCATTCAGGGACATTTGCCCGAGCGGGATGGGATTGTATCGGGATTGTTATTTTGTGAACTGCTGGCGATGAGCGGAAAATCGTTGTATGAAATTTGGGATGAGATCAAGTCAGCGGTTGGAGATCTCTTTTACAAAAGAATAGATATTGAAACACACGACATTGACCGCGAAAAAATTCTTCATCAGTTAGAGCATTACCACTCCTCAGAAATTTTGGAAGAATTCTACGTTCAAAAAGTGCGAAAAGTGTACGATGACGGTGTGCTGACCGGCATTAAATTCTGGTTTGGCGACTCGCGTTGGCTGCTGATACGCTCATCCCACACAGAACCGATGATACGAATCTATGCGGAAGGACAAAGCGAGAGTGAAGTTGAACGATTGCTGGAAGAAGGGAAAAGATTGATAAAAAAATAAAGCTGAGCACGCTGACCGTCACCTTCAAGGTGACGGTCAACTAACCAAAATTTTACGCCGCTTTCGCTCTCGGAATAATTTTTTTGATTTCATACAGCGTTCCCCGCTGTGCCGCATCGAAACCCGATTCGTGGATTAGCGAAATGCACTCTTCGGTATTCGTTTTATTCACAAAGTTTGCCGCTGCGTGAACATTTTCTTCTAACAGCGTTCCACCGAAATCGTCTGCGCCAAAATGCAATGCTATTTGTCCGGTCTTTTTCCCTTCGCTGAACCACGACGCTTGGATATGATCGAAATTGTCAAGATAGATTCGGGAGAAGGCGATGATTTCGAGATACCGTTTTGGGGTTGCGTAGGTAGGAATAATTTTTTCCAGCGGCGTGTTGCCGGGCTTAAAACTCCACGGAATAAATGCCGTGAATCCATGATATTCATCCTGCAACTGTCGAATGACTTCTACATGTTCAACAATGTCTTCATCTTTTTCAAGATGTCCATACATCATGGTGGCAGTTGTTTTGTAGCCGATTTTGTGCGCTTCACGCATGACGTTTAACCAATCGGCAGATGTTCCTTTCTTGTTGCTGATTTTTTTCTTTACTCGATCTGACAGGATTTCGGCGCCTCCACCGGGAATTGTGCGTAACCCGGCGTTCCACAAGCGGTGAAGCACTTCGGGGAGTGTCAAACCAGACACGCGCACCATTTCAAGAATTTCTGATGTTGAAAAGAAATGAGGATGAACTTCCGGCACTTCTTTCACTGTCCGTGCAACCATGTCGAGATAGTACTCAAACGGAAGGGTAGGATTTACTCCGCCTTGCAGAAGAATTGTCGTAATTCCTTTTGCGGCGGATTCCTTGAATTTTCTGATCATCTCGTCAACAGAATACGTGTACTCACCTTCTTCGCCGGGATGTCGATAAAAAGCACAGAAGATGCAATCAATGTTGCAGACATTGGTGTAGTTCGGATTGGAGTCGAGAACAAACGTCACTCTCGGTTCAGGATTTTTTCTGAATCGAATTTCATTTGCCAGATCGCCAAGATCAAGCAGTTGAGCATTGCGAAGAACAAACAATCCTTCTTCGCGGTTGATTCGTTCTCCGGCGCGTATTTTAGAATAGATTTCAGAGAGTGTCATAATAAAAGAAAAAAACTTGCGAGGGTGTACCACTTTCGCAAGGGTGTCATTGATGAACGATTAAATTGTTACTGTATAGCCTGCGGCTTTCAAATCTTTTATCAAACCGAAACTAATCTCTTCTAACTTCACAACGATTTCTTTGTAGGTGATTCCCGGGATTCCTTTCGGTGGTGCATCGTCTTTTTTATGAATGCAACAGACTCTTTTTGCACCAATTTTGCCGACTAAGTACCCGAGTTCAAACATGGCGTTGTTAATGTCTTGCGGATTGAACAAATAGAAGGCGTACTTCACTGTAGGATGTTTTTCCAAAAAACCGACAATGGCATCTGGTGATGTTCCTCGCTGAAACATAATCCCCTCAACGCCCATCTCCTTCAACAAATTTGTCAGTTGAGTTTGCAACTCCGTTTCAGATGATGAAAGAACCAGCACCTGTTTATTTGAATCCGTAGGTTGAGCAGGTGTTGCTGAGGGAGTCGGTGCGCTCTGCTGTTGTGCAGATTTTGCTGGTGCGGCTTTGGGTGCCGGAGCTGATGGTTTTACCGCCGGAGCCGGTGCAGGCTTTGGTGGGGTTGGTGGTGTTGAGTTCTTCTTTGCGGCGGCTTCGGCGATGGGAACAGACTGTTTCAGCGAATCAAGAATTAACTGTGCTGAATTCTGGTAGAAGTATGCTCCGTTTTCATCCTTTGTTATTTTTTCCCGAAATGGAGCGGCTTTCTCCCCGATCTTTGCCAGCACATCAAGACAATTCTTCCGCCAGAGCAGATATTGGCTCTGCATTTTGGCGTTGTAGCCCGAAAATTCTAATCCGCCTTCTGGAACTAATTTTTCGCCTTGCTGAATGAGTTCGTGAAGTTTTGAAACGGTTTGTTGATCCATTGGTTGTGTACAATAAGTGTATTCAATTTACAAAGTTACTTCCACTTCTTCAATAAGTTTTTTGAATACCTGTATCGCTTCCCTTTCTCGTTCACCTAAACGATAGTTGAAACCGCGGAGAAAGTCGCTGGTTTCTTCTGCCGTTAAATGAATAGAAGCACCATGCACTGCACCGAGGGTATCCAATTCTGCTTCGCCCTGTTCGAGCGCTTGTTGTATCAAAATCGCGAGTTCTTGTTTGCGGTCCTGCGGAAGCGATTTTTTGTGTGCCCACACTGCGAAGACGAATGGCATCTTCTGCCATTCGTACCATTCTTTTGCAAGATCGTACGTTAAGTCGAAACCGCTCAATCCCGTTTTGTTTGCTTTCAACGCTTCATCGCCGATGAGCAACACTGCGTCAAACGGCGAATAATCATTCACCCCGGCATGCATTCTCACGAATTCTGCTTTCACTTCGTATTTCTTTTCGAGCAACACTTGTAGCAGATACACCGATGTTGCGGTATCATCAATAATACCGATGCGTTTGCCATTCAATCCTTGCCATCCTTCTTTTGAAAGGAGAATGACGCTCTTCACCTGGTCGCGCGAGGCACTGCAGTAGTCCATCATATCAAGTGAGTCTTCCTGCTGAAAATAATCGCGTAGAGAGAATAAGCCGGCATCAATCTGTCCTTTCTGCGAGAGGATTCCCATTCGTCGCGGAGCAATGGGAAGCATCTTGAATTGTCGCTGTTCAAAGTATGCGTAGAAGGGAACAGAGTTGAGGTACGGAATTTTGCCGATGACGTTGGTTGTGTTCACGTTGAGCGCGTTGTAGTACACATCCCGTTCAACAGGAATTTTCCCCGCATCGTTGATAATCTTAATCAGTTTTTCTTTTGCCAGTGCCATAGGACTGATGGCGCCGGCATCGTGTGCAATTTTTTCACCGCCAACGGTGCCATCCATATCATCTGCACCAAAGTTGAGCGCTACGGAAGCAACTTCTTCAGTCAACATCACCCAGTACGCTTTAATGTGCGGAAAGTTGTCAAGTATTAAACGTGAGATGGCGATGGTTTTCAAATCTTCAATAGCAGAGGTAAATTCATTTTTTGGTTTTATTCCTGTATTGCCCGGTTGAAAAGCGAGTGGAATGAAGGAAAGGAAGCCGCCGGTTTCATCCTGTGCTTCGCGCAGTTTTAGCATATGAACAACACGCTCTTCGTACGTTTCAATATGTCCGTAGAGCAGTGTGGAGTTTGAAGGGATGCCGAGTTTGTGTGCAGTTTTATGTACTTCAAACCATGTCTTTGCGCCGATTTTTTGATTGAACAGCAGTTTGCGAACGCGTTCGGAAAACACTTCGGCACCGCCGCCGGGCATGGTGCGAAGTCCGGCATCGTAAAGTTGCCGAAGCACTTCCTCAATCGGCATTTTGAATTTCTTGTGGAAGAAATCAATCTCTACTGCCGTAAATGCTTTGACATCAATGTGTGGAAACGCCTTTTTAATTTCGCGAACCATTCCCACGTAATATTCCCACGGCCAATCGGGATGTAAACCACCAGTAATGTGCACTTCGTGAACGTCGGAGTTGAGTTTCGACAAAATTTCTTCAATGGTCATTTCGTACGCTGCGGGTGAGTTTTGTTTAACCGCAAAGTCGCAAAACTTGCAGGAGAGAACGCAGATGTTTGTCGGTTCAATTTTCTGGTTGACGACGTAGTACACAGCATCACCGCTTTTTGCCTGCTGAACCGCATGTGCCATTTTGCCGATGGAAATGACATCGTTTGAGCGGAACAACATCACACCATCTTCCAATGAAAGACGCTTGCCATGTTGAATTTTATCCCAAATGGGAATGAGTTGTTTGTCTCTGAAATGTATTGTGGTATTCATTTTTTCTTTTTGCGTTTGGATGTTAACCCAAGTTTTTCACGTAATACTTTGCGAATGAGCATTGCTGCTTTCAGAGCGTCGGACGCTTCCTCTTTCGTAGCATGATCACCAGGATATCTAACCGTGACGCTGAAGCGATTAAGAAAATATAACTCTTCTGCGATAAATTCTAAATCTCTTTGATGTTTGAGTGACAAATGTAATAACTCATACAGATCGTGAGTTTTTGGAAAGCTAATCTTTTCGGAAGTAAGGAAAGCTTTGAGAAATTTTTCAGCGCTTTGTTGGCAATGATAACATATAAGATCAAAAAATTCAGTGTCAGAAGCTTTCATTAATACCACTGCACCTTTGAAATCAGCTTCTGCTTTTTCAACCCATTCATCAACCGGCTTTTTCATAAAGCACTTTGCCTCTTTCTACAATTTCTCGCAAAAACCAATCTCCTTGTGCAATTCTTTCGTGCAACTCTTTCTCTGTGCGGAGAATTAAATCAAATGAAAAAGTGCGAGGGTGTGCTACTTTGTACATTTGATGATGTAATTTCCAACTTCGCTTACCTTTAACGATAACGCAAAAATCAACATCACTGTCAGAAGTAGGCGATCCATAAGCATAGGAACCAAACAGAATAATTTTCCGAACATCAAAATTATCTTTAATGCGATCTGCTATCTTTGTTATCTCTGAATTTGGTATTTTCGAAAAATTTTTCATTACTCATCTCCAGTAACTATCCCACCGTTCATCAACTTTTTTCACAATTGCTTCATCCATGGTAAGTGGATTTGGATAGCCGTTTTTCCATGTAGCATCAATTCCCAACATTCCTTTGTAAATAGGGGAGATGCCGATTAACTGTTGTTCAGTGAAAATAATATCTCTCTCACAATCGAAACGGGTGAAAACACCCCAAAGATAACTTTCTTGCTCGTT
>JBFMDF010000158.1:0-5349 GCA_040753935.1 Bacteroidota bacterium
TGATGAAAAACTAAACAGAGAAAAACGGAGTCTGATTTAAACCTGGAGTGATAGGTCTTATTTAGTCAACAGAAGTTTTTTGACTGATGAGAACCGACCGGCAGTCATCCGAACAAAATACACGCCTGAAGAAAAGTGTGAGGCATTCCACGTTACCTTATACACACCGGCACTCTTCTCTTCGTTCACCAACGTTGCTACTTCTCTTCCAAGTACATCATAAATTTTTAATGTCGTAATTATAGGCGCGGATACCCCTCCGCGCACATTGTTATTGGACGGATGGGCATCTGTCCCTACGCTGTATTGTATTGTTGTGGCCGGATTGAACGGATTGGGGTAGTTTTGGGAAAGTGAAAAAGACTCCGGTAGTTGAGGCACATCCTGTTCAACTGATAATGGTTTGCCGTATGTTTTACCATTAACTTTTGCTCCCATCAACACCCATCTGGGTGCAATAGCACCATTGCTAACAATGCCGATACTATCGGCAATTTCCACTTGCCAGTCGAAGTGATCTACAAATGAGCCCTCAAAAAGAAACGATCGGAATTTTCTCCCAAACAAATCCATCTGGCGGATACTGGAAAGAACAATAGTTTGTGTTGCTTGTTTAGCAATGGTATCTCCTTCAGTCCGTGAAAAATCATACCGCAGATGCTCTGTAGAATCGGCGGGATTATACTGAAACACCTGGAGTCCATCTTTGCGCAAATACCGAGCAGGATGGTGCTGTGCAGAAATGACAAAATACCTCTCACCATTCGGCATCAACGTATCGGAAAGTATTTTCTGAATATCGGCATAATCGGGCCATGGCTGGAAAGGATCACCATACACGCCATAATGCCATTCATTTCCGATTCGCAACGGAAAAACAAAATCTTGATGCGTACCGACTTCATCCAGTGAAAAATTCAACAGCACAGTTGTGGAATCCCGCTGTCCGGTTAACCACACACGATTGGCTGAATCCACATGAGAGCCGGGGTTGATGATGTATTCGGAAGAGAGATACATCAACTGCGCGGAATCGGTTGAGGCAAATTTCACAAGATATGAATTTCTCCCACTGCTGAAGAGAATATGGTCATTCCCATGTTTATCCGCGAGAACCTGATTGATAGAACCGGTGACACGGAACGTGCTTGAATGAATTTTTTGCAGTGAACTTCCTTGTCTGGAAATGTACGTCTGCAGTTGAAGCGAATCGGTTCCTTCAATTGGAACGGCGCTGAAAATTTTCACATCGCCGTTGTTCTTAAAATGAATGTAGGCATACGCGTCGTTCACTGAATCAATCTGAGTTCCGCCGATATCAGAATAATGCAGAATGTATTTTTTCATCAGATCGGAATGATCGCGCCACACAGCGTGAACGTTTCCCGCACTATCAATATTCCACTGCAGATACATGAACGGTACATAGTGGATAAGATCAAAATAGGAGATGTTACCATACGTAAATGTGTGGAGGTTGACAAACTGCGAAAATTCACCATCCGTTCGTTTCCTAAGACGCAGTGTAAAAGTACGCTGGTTTGACGAATCGGCACGGAAGTACAACAGATAGACAGAGCTATTCGTTGTTTTCACGGAGGGGAAGAAACCTTTCTCAATTTCAATAGGTGTCGAATTCTTCCCATCCACACTTCTATTGGAATAAAAGATTGACGATGAATAGGATGAGTAATGCTCTCCCCACGAATATTCCATTGGCGTAATGTACTCCCAGGCAATATGGAGCGTATCGTTGTTATCAACAGAGAGCGATGGCCGCATGCCGCCGGCTATTGTGAGCACGGTGCGAAGTGAGTCGCCATCAAACTTCGCGAGAGCCGCAAATGATGTATCATAGACGATGTTCGGGGGAACATCGCCGTAGTATTCTTTAACGTTGCTCCAGACAACAAACAAGGAATCTCTGGAGGTCAGCGCAGAACTGTAATCAATTCGATTTCCATTTCCGCCAAGACCCCATGAAATCGTCTGCGCACGGTCTGGAAGGAAAGTCAGTATGGGAAACACCTTGTGTGGCGATAGAATAAAATAGGGTTGATAAATCCATCCCCAGTAATCAATCGGCGGGGGCCATGACCAATATTCAGACGAAACGCCGGAGAGATAAAATTTGGAGCCGACGGAATGCACTGTAGCCGACGTTCCTTTGTACGGCAATGGAGGAAAGCGTTGTTCATTCAGAATTTGCCCGGAAGTATTGAAACAAAAGAGGAAGAACATTACCGCAAGAAAGGTTGTCCGTTTCATAGGAGCCTCACAAAGAAGTCGGCAGATGTGTTGTCGGTACTCTAAAAAAAACTTACCTCAACAACAACATTTTTTTCGTGATAGTTTTTTCCTCTGTTTTCAATACGGCGTAGTACGTCCCGCTTGCCAGCCCTGAAGCATTCCACACTGCACGGTAGATACCGGGAGGCGTTCTCTCATTCACCAGCGTTGCTACTTCTCTTCCATTTACATCATAAATTTTTAATGTTGTAAATGTAGGCACGGACGCCCGTCCGTGCCTATTATTCTTGGACGGATGGCCATCCGTCCCTACGCTGTATTGTATTGTTGTTGTCGAATTGAACGGATTGGGATAATTCTGACTAAGTGAAATATTTTGAGGAATTGTATTGCTCACAAATTCAACGCGTGTTGTTCGTTGTGGTCCTAATTTGCGCTGATACACTCCATTGCCGAATGTTGCGGCGCGAATTCTTCGATCAACAGGCGAATAGGCAACATCCAAAACCATAGCATACGGCATTCCATCAAACCATGGCTCCCAACTTCCACCGCCGTTTTGTGTTCGGTACACGCCGAGATCGGTACCAACGTAAATATCTGTTGGATTCAGTGGATCGACGCACACCGATTGTGTCGGAATATCAGGAAGATTCGATGAAATATCGCTCCATGTTTTTCCCGCATCGGTAGATTTATACACGTGCGAGGTACCATAGCCGGAAAAAGTTGCGTATGCAATTTTGCTGTTACTGGGATCGAATGCAAGATCGGTTGGATAGCGGTTGGGAAGCGGCGATGGTGATTTTGTCCATGTCATTCCGCCATTCGTTGTCGAAAAAATTTCGAATGCCATTGGTGCAAACCGCTGTCCGGTGGCTGCAATCACCGTATCGGAACTGGTGTAACTGACCGCAATGCTCGACACATTCGTTCCATTCAATACTTGATTGTTGTTTGTATACAACCACGATTCTCCGCCGTTGGTCGTCTTCACAATTTTCTTTGTTCCTGCATAAAGGATAGTCGGATTCGACGGCGAAATAACAAAGGGCGCGATGAAATTCGATGAATCGGAACTTGAATTGAAAATCCTCCTCCATGTCAATCCGCCATCGGTGGTTTTTGCGATGGTGAGGTACACATACTCTTCATACATCGTCAAATTATTCGTCGGGTCAATGGCACACCAGCCGCCGTCGCCGCCGTACACTTTATTCCACGATGGTGTTCCTTCCCATTTAATCGTCCCATTATCCTGTAATCCGCCGAGAGCAATCAACGAATCATCCGCCGCATTGTCGAATCCATTATAGAACTGCGTGGTAACAAATCCGCCGTTGCGTCCGGCAAATGTTTCGCCACCGTCAGTGGATTCAAATACACCGCCGTCTGTTCCAAAAAATATTCTGTCTGGATTTTTGGGATCAAAAATAATAGCGTGATGATCGGCATGGACATAATCTGCTGATCCTTCCGGACCGCCAGCAGGAACAACACCGTTGTAATCTTTATACCAATATGATTTTTGCATGAGTGCGCTGCCACCTGTAGTGGATTTGTAGGCATCGAGTCCGGCGGCAAATACAACATTGGCATTAGTTGGATGCACTGCGCAGATGTTGTCGTACCATCCTTGTCCGTTTAAGTAATTGGTAGTTGACATGTTTTCCCACGTTGTTCCGTCGTTCGTAGTGCGAAACAATCCCGCAGTATTGTGCGATACTGCATTTGCAACACTTGCATACACAATGTTCGGATTCGAGGGAGAAATGGCAAGAGACGTGCGCCCGAAATTTGTCGTAGGTAAACCGCCGGAAAGTTTGGTAAACGTGGTGCCGCCGTCTGTTGATTTATAGAGGCCGGGATTCGGTGCGGTATTTCTCTGCCCACACGCAATGTAGACGATGGAAGTATCAACAGGATTCATCACCACATCCATGGCCATGAAGGTAGAATCAACGCGAGTAAACGATTTTCCTGCGTCGTACGAACGATACGTTCCTTCCGAGGTTGCCGCAAAAACTGTGTTCGGGTTTTTCGGATTGATGACAATTTTTTGCACTGAACGATTTTGCAAGAACAGCCACGTCAATCCTGTTTCTTTCCACGTCTTTCCTCTATCGGTGCTTTTAATAATGCCCAGCCCGTACGTTGTCCGTGCCCCGGGTGTGCCAACCTGACCGAGATTGTACCCGCTGATTTCGCCCGTGCCAACATACATTTCATTCGGATTTCTTTCGTTAATTGCAATAGCGCTTACCGAAAGAAGATAAAATCCGGTGTTCACATACTCCCACGCGTTTGCGCCAACTCCACCTGTTGTTGTTCGCCACAATCCGCCGCTGGCACTTCCTGCCCAGAGAATGTGTGTGCTGTCCGGGTCAATCGCGAGCGAAAGCACTCTACCGCCGATATTGTCGGGACCAATAGATTCCCACGGTTCTTCGAGAGAAGATTTTCGAAGTGAACGAAGCATTTGCGTTGTATGTTGTACTGCTCGAGTTAATCCTTCCGGTGGAATAACGTTGCCCGGGAGCGCGCGCTGAGTGTACCACCATTCAAACGCTTCGTCGGCGTGCCCCTGTTCTTCATATGGTTCGTCATTGGAAATGAAAACATACAGCGCCAGTCCGAAAAGCGGGATGACGAGAAACGCGGCAAGAAGTTTTTTCATAGCACACCGATGTTGTGAGAGAAGATATTGATGTTACGACACCACAAGCGACGACCCTTCGTACAACGACATATTGGTGGAAGAATCGTTATGCAGAAAACTCATAAGACGATTTTTAATTTTTTCATTTTACTTTGAAGCGTCGTTGGTTTCATCTTCAGCAGCGCGGCGGCGCCGTTGACGCCATAGATTTTTCCGTTCGTCAGTTTCAATGCTCGCAGTATAATTTTTCTTGTCTCCTCATCAAACGAGGTAACCGCCACCTCATTGTCTTCCTGATGGATATGTGGACGATACTTCTCTTCAAAAATAATATGAGACGCATGAATGACGCCGTTCTCCGTCAGTATTGCTGCACGTTCAAGGGTATTTTGCAGTTCGCGAACAGTCCCGGGCCAATTGCTGGACGTCAGAAGTTCTAC
>JBFMDF010000159.1:0-5295 GCA_040753935.1 Bacteroidota bacterium
ACCGGAATGATGCATCAACGCATTGACCAGCGTACCGGAGTAATTTTTATATGCCGGGTGAGTTACCATACCGGCTGGTTTGTTGACCACCATGAGATAATCATCTTCAAAAATTATATCGAGTGGAATCGGTTCGGGTTTGACCTCGGGTGGTTCCTGACGATGCAGGTGAACAGCAATACAGTCGTTGGGATGAAGCAGATAACTCGGTTTTACGATGTTGCCGTTGACTGTAATTTCCCCATTCTTAATGGCTTCTTGCACTTTACTGCGTGTCGCATTTTCCACATGCGTTGTGACATACACATCCAGCCGCTTTTTTGATTGACCAGCAGGAACGCGAAGTTCAAAATGGTTTTTCATGTACTTGGATACAAGTTCAGGATGAACTTGACGATTCAGTAGCTTCGGAATGGGATGGAGTTTCAGCGGCAATCTGCTGATGCTCTTCTTTGACAAATGAGCGGTGGAACATCAGCATCATCAGCACACCAATAGTCACGGAGGCATCAGCAATATTGAACACCCAAAACCGCTGCAAATGAAATCCTAAAAAATCAATATTGAAGAAATCGACATCGATGAAGTCCACAACTTTTCCATGGAACAACTCCCCTTCGCCATACAGCACACCGTAAAACACGCGATCAATAAGATTGCCGACGGCTCCGCCTAAAATACAGGCAAGTGAAAGACGGAAGATAAAATTTTCATTGCGCATCAGGTAGAGGTACAGCAAAATGCCGATGCTGGCAATAATAGAGAAGAGGGTGAGAAAAAATTTACCGCCGATTTCTATGCCGAACGCCATGCCGGGGTTTTCAATAAAGGTAATACGGAGGAAATCACCAATGACCGGTATGGACGTTCCCACCGCCATTCCGTGCACGACAATACCTAAGAACGGAATATCAATTCCTTTAACAAGAAACTTGGTGATCTGATCTGCAACAACGATGAATGCGGTTACATACAACACTCTCACGCTGACTGACTCTCCTCTTTCAAATTAAAATTTTTGTTTCAGATTTTTGCACTCCACACACAACTGGGCGTGAGGAACCGCTTCAAGGCGCTCTTTGGGAATTAGCGGGCAGGTTTTACAGAGATATTTCGGCTCATCAATACATTCGATGCAGAAGCCGTACGTTCCTTTTTCGATGCGCCGCAGAGCATCATCAAGGTAGTTCAGAAACTTTCCTTCGCGCGAAGCAAAGAGAAATGTCTTTTCCCGTTCCATCGCGTCGGTGCCTTGCTCCATATGCATCGAATAGGTGGAATTTTCGCTGGCGTATTCCCCGGTTGTTACATCCATCATACTTTCTTTCAGGATGGCAAGTTCTTCAAGAATTTCTTTTCTCTTTTCGAGAATGATTTTCTTAAAGTGTTCAAGATCCTTCGCGCTGTACCCTTTGAACACTTTTTTCTTCTGCGGTTTAACGGTAACTTTCTTTGCTTTCGGCTTTACACTTTTGGCAACACGTTCGCTCCGAGCCTTCGCTTTTCTCGGTTTCTTCGTTGCCGTAATCTTTGCTTTTGCCATGGGAAGCCCCCTTACCTTGAAATTTTTTCAATGCTGATATCACACTGCTCGCCGTTGATATCTTCGGTGATTTTGTTGTTGCTGTGAATGGTTCCACGAATCAATGCTACCGCCAATGTTTCTCGCTTAATATAGTCAGCCATTTGTTGTAAAGCATGATGTAGGGTCTCGTCGCTAGAATAGGTAATGCTGATCCTGTCGGTTATTTCTAATCCGGAATCCTTACGCAGATTTTGCACCCTGTTGACAAATTCACGGGCAAAACCTTCGTTACGCAGTTCGGGAGTAATTTCGGTATCGAGCGCTACCATTACTGTTCCGTCGGTTTCCACCAGCCACCCCTTCAAATCTTCGTGGAGAATTTCCACGTCTTCTTTCGATACGGAATACCTCGTCCCATTATCTGAAAATTCAAACGTACCTGCTTTCTGCAACTGCGCAATATCAGCGGCTGACATTGCGCGGACTTTTGCGGCTACCTCCTGCACCTGCTTGCCGAATTTCTGACCAAGCGTACGGAAATTCGGTTTTGCTTTTTTCTTCACAATGCCGGAATCGTCCGTCACAAACTCTATCTGCTTTACGTTAATTTCTTCGAGAATCACATCCTCCATCATCTTCACTTCCTGCTTGTGGTGTTCGTCGTTAATGGGAAGAATAATCTTCTTCAATGGCTGACGGACTTTCAGATTCGATTTTACGCGCATAGCCCGCACCAGACTGACGATACGGATTGCATAATCCATTCGTTCTTCCAATTCTTTATCAATAACATCTTCCTCCACTTCTGGAAGATATGACAGATGCACCGATGAAAACGGCTCTTTCTTTGTAGCCGAATTCAAGTTACGGTAGATCTCATCCGTCAAAAACGGTGCAATCGGCGCCGCCATTTTGCAGATGGCAACGAGACACTCATACAGCGTTTGATAGGCCGCAGTTTTATCTTTCCCTTTCTCGCTTTTCCAAAAACGACGTCTGTTACGCCGCACGTACCAGTTGGAAAGATTATCAAGCGTAAAATCTGCCACAGCGCGTGCCGCTTTGGTAACGTCGTACTCTTCCATGAACTGCGTATAGTTTTTCAGCAATGTATTTAGCGATGAGATGATCCACCGATCAATTTCAGCACGTTCGGGCACCGGAATGCGCGGTTCGCTGTAGCAGAACTGATCAATATTCGCATATAACGCAAAGAAAGAATATGTGTTCACCAGTGTGCTGAAAAATTTTCTCTGAACTTCTACAATACCTTCTTCATCAAACAACGTCGGACGCCACACAGGTGAATTGGAAACAAGATACCATCGCGTTGCATCCGCGCCATATTTGCGAATGAGCATGAACGGATCAACGGTGTTCCCTTTCGATTTGGACATCTTTTGTCCGTTCTTATCGAGAATCAATTCGTTCACCAGGACATTTTTATACGCCGGCTTATTGAACAGAAACGTGCCAATCGAATGGAGCGTGTAGAACCATCCGCGCGTTTGGTCAATACCTTCCGAAATAAAATCTGCCGGATAGGCATGCTCAAAAATGTGTTTGTTCTCGAACGGGTAATGCCACTGCGCAAACGGCATGGCACCGGAATCAAACCAGACATCAATCAACTCCGGCGTACGACGGAGATATTTTCCATCGCTTGTTTTGAATGCCAGCCGATCAACAGTTGGTTTGTGCGGATCGAATGTTTTCAAATCGTCAGCCGAAAACATTGTTCCGGTCGGTTTTCCGTTTTCATCCAACCATTCGGCGCCAATTAGTTCTTCGAAACTGCCGACACACTTTTTTGTTTGCCCATCCTCGCTCATCCAAATCGGCAAGGGTGTTCCCCAGTAGCGGTCGCGGGAGAGCGCCCAGTCTTTATTTTCTTCCAGCCAATTGCCGAATCGTCCTTCGCCGACTTCTTTCGGAATCCAATTGATCTGTTTGTTCAATTCAATCATCTTCTGCGCATAGGCGGTGGTGCGGATGTACCACGAATCGCGCGCATAATACAGCAGCGGAGATGAACAACGCCAGCAATGCGGATAACTGTGAAGATACGCTTCTTTTTTATAGAGAATGTTACGCGTCTTTAAATTCTGTATAATGTCGGCATCGGCATCCTTCACAAATTTCCCTTTGAACTCTGTCACGGCATCTTCAAATTCACCGGATTTGTTTACCGGATGAATTGTCGGAAGTCCGTACTTGCGGCAGGTTTGGTAGTCATCTTCGCCGTACGCGGGAGCCATGTGCACGATGCCGGAACCATCTTCTGTAGTAACAAAATCTCCTGCAACAACGTACCATCCTTTTTCTTGTACCTGATGATAGTTGAAGAGTCGTTCGTATTCGATACCGAGCAAATCTCTTCCCTTACATTCAGCAACAATAGCATATTTCTCTTTCAACACCTCGAGCCGCGCTTTTGCAAGGATGAGCAGTTCGCCAGTCGGTTGTACGTCTTCTCCTTCGCCGTGCAGAAGTTCTACTTTCACATAGTCAATGTCAGGATGAACGGCAAGGGCAACGTTTGAAATCAATGTCCACGGCGTTGTCGTCCACACAAGAAAATATGTGTGCGGCTCGTCTTTCAGTTTCATCTTTACATACACACTGGGGTCTTTCACCTCTTTATAACCGAGCGCTACCTCGTGCGATGAAAGCGGTGTTTCGCACCGCGGGCAGTACGGTTGAATCTTGTAGCCGCGGTAGATCATTCCGGCATCAAAGTACTGCTTCAGTGCCCACCAGATGGATTCAATGTAGTTGTTGTGAAACGTTACGTACGGATCGTTCAGATCAACCCAGTATCCCATCTCGCGCGTCATCTGCTCCCACTCTGCTTTGTATTTCCATACCGATTCACGACAGGCGGCGTTAAATTTCTCGACTCCGTAGTCAACTATTTCGTCTTTATGTTTAATGCCGATTTGTTTTTCAACTTCAATTTCCACGGGAAGTCCGTGTGTATCCCAACCCGCTTTGCGGTGGACCTGAAATCCCCTCATCGTCTTGTAACGGCAGAAAGCATCTTTCAACGCCCGTGCCATCACGTGGTGAATTCCGGGTTTGCCGTTCGCCGTTGGCGGACCTTCATAAAATGTGAATTGAGGTTTTCCTTCGCGTGAGGAAATGCTCTGTTCGAAGATGTGGTTTTCTTCCCAGTGTTTCAGATTTTCTTTTTCTACGTCTGAATAATGTATTTTATCGGTAAGTTCTTTAAACATACTACAATCTCGTTACTACTTCTTTCATTATTGCTGTCAATTTCGGTTCGGCTTCGTTGGCAACGGCAATCACTTCCTGCAGCGACACCGGTTTCAGTGCGTCGGGGAAACATTCGTCGGTGATGATTGAAAAACCGAGCACGCGCATTGATTGATGTACAGCAACAATCACTTCCGGCACTGTTGACATACCAACGGCATCACCGCCAATGGTACGCAAAAAACGATACTCGGCGCGTGTTTCCAACGTGGGACCCGTCATCGCCACAAATACCCCTTTTTGCAAACGAATTTTTAAATCGAGTGCAACACGCTCTGCTAACGCAATCAATTCCTTTGTGTACGGCTCAGACATATCTGGGAACCGTGGACCAAGTTGCTCATCATTTGGTCCGATGAGCGGATTATCGCCCAGTAAATTGATGTGATCGACAATCAGCATAATATCCCCCTTGCTAAAGAGCGGATTCATGCCACCTGCCGCGTTGGAAATGAGGAGCGTTTGCACTCCCAATTGTTTCATCACACGAACTG
>JBFMDF010000160.1:0-5274 GCA_040753935.1 Bacteroidota bacterium
ACTGTTGTCATCAGGTGTTGTCACACCTCGACTACCTGTCCGTCACTTCATTTTTGCTGGCGGACGCTCGGTGTGACAAGGTAAGTAATCATTATGGTTCGACTACGCTCGGTGTGACTTTTGCTTGATTAGAAACAATTTTTTAGATATTTGACTAATCCGAAGGACTCTTCGAATCAATACACTTTCCTTAAAGAAAAAGCCAAAAAAAGTTAGCTTACACTTGACAATAAAGCATTATTCGCCTACCTTCTGAAAGCCCTTCCATAGACCTTAACTATTGAGGAATAACTTGGCTGTAACTATTTACGACATAGCCAGGGAGGCAAAGGTTGGGATTGGAACCGTTTCTCGTGTGCTGAATAACAGTCCAAAAGTAACCTCACAAACACGAGAGCGGGTCATAAGCGTAGCAAAGCGGTTGAACTATCAGCCTCATGCCTTTGCCCAAGCATTAGCACGCAAACGTTCAAATACGTTCAGTGCCATCATTCCATTTTTCACCAATTACTTTTTTATTGAAGTTCTTCAAGGTGTTCAGGAGACACTCACCTCAGTGGGTTACGATCTGATCATTCACGGTGCAAACAATCAGCAACAGTTAGAAGAGTATTTGCAGCGTTCCATGCGGAAAGGGAGGGTTGACGGGACGCTGATTTTTTCACTTCGCCTGCCTGACCAATTTGCCGCAGAGTTCAAAGAGAAAAAAATACCACTCATCCTTGTCGATTCATTTCATCCGGATTTTGATTCAATCAGAGTTGATAATGTTCTTGGTGCGAAAATTGCCACCGAGCATTTGATTCAACTTGGTCATACCGATATCGGCATGATTAACGCTAATGTAGTGAGTGTTCCGGCACAGGAGCGATTACATAGTTTTATACAAACATTGCGTGAGAACAAGTTGCCTGTTCGGACTGAAGTTATTCACAACAGCAGTCAGACCAAGAACGACGGTTTCAGCAGAGAAGCGGGATACAACGACATGATGGAACTGCTGAAGAGCGGAGTGAAACTCCCTACGGCGCTGTTTGTTTCCAGCGACATTCAGGCAATTGGTGTGATTGAGGCGTTGCGAGAATTTGAGCTTCACGTTCCGGACGATATTGCCATTGTCAGTTTCGACAACATTGAACTTTCGAAGTACTTCGGGCTGACGACAATGAGTCAGCCGATGTACAAGATGGGAGAACTGGCAGTGAAGAAAATGCTGGAGCGAATAGAGCATGTTACCACGCCTCCCTCTTCAGTAAATTTTACACCGACGCTGGTGGTGCGGGCAAGTTGTGGAGCTAATAAACATTATGCATTTCATGACGGCAATTAAATGAATACTATTCACTCTTCACGAACGGAGTGTATATAATGAAACGAACGTTGGTACTCTTCCTTTATGTACTCTTTTCTCTTTTTTATGTACTGTACGCAGGTACGACAGGAAAAATTTCAGGCACCGTAAGTGATGCACGTACCGGTGAACCTCTGCCGGGGGTCAACATTATTCTGGTGGGGACGACCTACGGCAGTATCACCGATTTTGACGGTAACTACACCATCATTAATTTGCCCCCGGGAACATATACCGTTCGTGCTTCATCAATCGGATATACGCCTGTCTCAGTCTCCAATGTGCGCGTTAGCGTTGATTTGACAACAAAACAAGATTTTCGTTTGAATGAAGAAACAGTGCAACTTCAAAATGAAGTTGTGATCACGGCAGAACGTCCGCTTGTTCAAAAAGATTTAACGGCAACAACGGCGGTTGTCGGTGGCGATGATATTAGGCAACTGCCGGTAACAGAAATCGGTCAGGTTATCGGACTGCAGGCAGGCAATGTTGCCGGAAGCATTCGCGGAGGCAGAAAGGGTGAAACCGCATACTGGATTGACGGCGTTCCTGTTACCGACGTGTTTAACGGCAGTGCAGTTGTTGATGTCAACCCGAGCATGGTGCAGGAATTACAGGTGCTCTCTGGTGCGTTTAACGCAGAGTACGGACAGGCAATGTCGGGAATTGTGAATATTGTAACGCGTGAAGGAACAGAAAAATATTCTGGAAGTGTTACCGTCTATGGCGGCGACTTTTTGAGCTTACACAAAGAAATTTTTCGCGGGATTGATAAATTTGATGTTACCAATATTCGAAATATTGAAGCTAGTTTGAGCGGACCTGTTGGAGGAAAGGATTTTTCTGTTTATCTCAATGCAAGAAATATCTATTTTGGAGGGCATCTTAACGGCATTCGCACATACACACCGAGTACAGTAGTAACACTAAAAGATGATACCACATACTATATCGTCGGCACTGAATACCCGCGTGATTCAGTGATTGTATGGAACAGTTTGGTAACGAGCAATCCCAGTATTCAGGTAGCAACTGATTCTGCCAAACGCGCCATATTCAACAAAGCATATTCTTCATTTAAGAATCAATACGTCAATGGAAAAGGGGACGGCAAGGTTGTTCCAATGAACTGGAACCGTAAGTTGTACCTGCAGGGAAAGTTTGCCATCCGTTTTTCCCCCGAACTCAAGTTAAACATCACCGGAATTTATGATAACATCGAAGCGTATCCGTACAACAGAAGTTTCCAATACAATCCTGATGGACAGGGACACGATTATACAAAGAGTTTCACGTCGATATTTCAATTAACGCACACACTGAGCGCTTCGACCTTCTATACGCTGGGCGGTTCATTCTTCGAGAAATCATTTAAGCATTACTTGTACGAAGATCCGTACGACAGCCGCTACACTCATCCAAAATTATTTGAACTTTCACGCGTGATGACACAATTCACCTTTCCGGCAGGAGGTTCAGATTTAAGTCGATACCATCGGACCACAACAACGGCGCTGGTGAAGTTCGATTTGAGCAGTCAGGTAACGAACACGCATTTTGTGAAGGCTGGGGTAGAAGGACGTCGTCACAGAATTTTTTTGGAAGATATCAATTTGTTGCCGGTACAATCACAGTCAGAATTTACGGTCGGGTTATCCAGTCCATTTATTTATACACGGATTTTGTCCGACAGCACGTTGAGTCACGACAGGTATATTCATTATCCTGTTGAGTTGTCTGGGTATATTCAAGACAAAATGGAATTCAAAGATCTCATCATCAACGTTGGTGTGCGTGTTGATTACTTTGAGCCGGATGGCAAAGTGTTGACGGATGAAGAAGACCCGAATATCTACAATCCGTTCAAAGAAACAAACAAATATTTTGATTACAATGGTAATGGTATCCAGGATTTTGGCGAACCGTCAAAAACAGTTGCCGATCGTGAAAAGTATTGGTACAAGAACGCATCGGCAAAATTACAAATCAGTCCGCGGTTCGGTGCGTCGTTTCCGATCACCGATCGCGGTGTGATTCATTTTTCCTACGGTCATTTCTTCCAGATTCCGAATTTCGAACGGCTGTATGCAAATCCCCGATTCAAGACAGGGACAGGAACAGGAAATGTTGACCATCGTGGCGTTCCGACTGGTAATGCTGATTTGAAACCGGAGCAGACCATCAACGGCGAGATAGGTTTACAACAGCAGTTGACCGACGATATGAGTCTTGATGTGACAGTGTATTTACGCGACATCAGAAATCTTGCGGGAACACGAGCAGACCAAATTCCAATCGGCGGACCGGGTGCGGCGCAAACGTACACGAAGTACGTCAATAGTGATTTTGGTTTTGTACGCGGTATTATATTATCTCTTGATAAACGGTTCAGTCGGGGAGTGTCACTCTCTGTCGATTACACATTCCAGATTGCTCGCGGCAGCGCTTCGGATCCAAATGAAGCTCGCAATCAACTTTCTAGCGGCCAATTGCCGGAAGTACAGTTGACCCCGCTGGGATGGGATCAACGTCATACACTCAATGGAACATTCACATACTCTGAAGAAACATGGGGAGGAAGCATCATCAGCCAGTACGGGAGCGGCACGCCATACACTCCGCGACTGACGAGAGACATCAGCGTGTTCCTCACTAATTCAGAAATAAAACCGACGTACTTCAATACTGATTTTCGCATCTACAAAAGTTTTCTCTTCGATCCTATTCGGTTGCTGTTCTTCCTACGTATCAATAATGTCTTTGATATCAAGAATGAAGTGAACGTGTTCGACGACACGGGAAGAGCCGGAAAAACGTACGATGAAGATCGGGCACTGTTAACAGACTCGCGACCGGCAATCCGGAAGATGATTAAGGATTACTATACCGTACCGACAAATTATTCGGAACCGCGCAGAATCGAATTTGGTGCAACAATAGAATTTTAACGAGGACATTGTACCATGAAAATACCTACTCTGAAGTTTTTAGCGACACTATTTGTGGCTGTCGGATTTTTGGTGGCGCAGCAACAATCCGGTCCTTCGTTTTACCGCGCCTCAGTTCACAGCGGCAATAGAGTAAAGACAGTTTTTGGTAACTGGGGAGTGATTGGACAGCCTGCTGATACCCGTCCCCGCGGTGCGTGGATAAAGAGCACGAATGGCTACATCGGCGATGTGTCTCTGTTTGTTGGTGCTGAAGTGAATGCACAACGATGGAATGGGACTTCATACATTCCCTTGAAATTTCACTCCGTTGTAACGTGCCCTATTGCTCGTCCTGCCTCAAATCAAGATGAAGCTCCGACCGGTGAAAAGTGGACGTTTATGCCGGTATCTGGCTATTTCAATCCAAATAAACAAAGTATTGCCATGAGCGACGATCCGTCATCATATCCTCCGTTGTGGCCCGATAAGATGAACGACGTTTCCGACCCGGGGTGGAAAGGTTTGTGGAATGGGTATTTCGGGAAAGATGTGAAGAGCGCCGATCAGGAAAGTTACTTTGTGATGGATGATAACAACGACAGGCGTTTTAACGATTCAACCAATAACAATGTCGGCGGGGCGCCGGGAGTTTCATTCAGGCCTGATGCTACAAATCTCAGCCGGTATGGATTAGGACTTGATGTACGAGTGAGGGGATTACAATGGGCACAGTTCCTTGCGCAAGATAATATCTTCTGGTTATATGAAATTACAAATACCGGAACGTCGAATTACGACCGCGCAGTGTTCGGAATGCTGGTCGGAACGTACGTGGGAGTGACGGGAAATAGCGCAAGCGGTCAGGAATATGATGATGATTGGTCGTACTACGATGCCCGTGAAAACATTACCTACACCGGCGACTACGACAGGAATTGTTCGCGCAATCCACAGTGGTCAGGTCCGGTAGGAATGGTGGGCTATGCATTTTTG
>JBFMDF010000161.1:0-5249 GCA_040753935.1 Bacteroidota bacterium
GGTTATCGGATTAATTTTGGGTCTTGTTGGCGGATGGGTGGGCGAGCAAATACAGGTAACGCCGGAAGAAGCGGCAAAAGAATTGGCGGAACACCAAAAGGGAAAAATTCAGTGGGGATGGGTGCTCGCCGGAACGGTGATTGCGTTCACATTCAACGCCTTTTTTGTGGTCGGCGGTTTTGCTCTGCTAAAATTTTCTGTCGGTGGAATTCTGTTGGCGCTTGGCGCCAGCTTTTTAATGGCCGGCTTACTGGTCGGATACTTTTCACCGGGCACAACTATTAAAGAAGCGGCGCTTGCAGGAGGACTGAGTGTTGTTCTAAACGCAGTGTTCCTGTATTCTTTCTCACTCCTACAGGCAGAAGAATATATGTACGTCGTCGAAGGACTTGTGGGCGGGTTTGTTCTATCGCTGGTGGGCGGATGGTTAGGAGAAAAATTACAGGCGTTTATGGAAGATAAGAACGCACTTGAAAAAGAATAACTGTTAACCGGTTGAAAAAATAAAAAGGTCATGCTTTCTTACTGCATGACCTTTTTTGTTGCAGTTTCTTGCATTACTTCTTCGGCGGTTTTGGCATGTTCGCCGCCAGGCGCTCCATCAATCCCTTCTTGCGTTTGCTTTCCGGAATTTTCTGCAGCGGCTCGTCTTTATGAATCTTATTGAAATACCACTGCTGACCAATGGATAGAATGTTGAAAACAAAATAATACAAATTCAATCCCGACGGAAAATGATTGAACATAATGGTCATCATAATCGGCATCATCCACACTAATGCTTTCTGTGTCGGATCGGTAACTGTTTGCTTTTGTTGAACGTACATCGTAATTCCCATCGCCAGCGTCAGCCCGCTAAGGTGGTTGCCAAGCAGTGGAACGCTGAACGGAATCGGTATCAGCACATCGGGTACCGAAAGATCGGTAATCCACAACATAAACGGCGCTTGGCGCAATTCGATTGATGCAGTAAAGAGAGAATACAACGCATAGAGAATGGGCAGTTGCAGCAGCAGCGGCAAACACCCTCCCGCCGGATTGATGCCGTATTCTTTATACAGCTTCATAATGTGAATGTTCATCTGCTGCGGATCGTTTTTATACTTCTCACGAATTTCCTGCATCATCGGTTGTAGTTTCTGCATGTTGCGCATTGACCGCATGCTTTTCTTTGTGAGCGGATGCAACGCCAGTTTGATGATGAGGGAAAAAACAATGATGACCAAACCGTAATTAGAGATGAAGCTGTGCAAGAAGTTGAACAGAGGAATGAACACGTATTCCGTCAGCGGGCGTATCCACGACCAACCGAGCGACATAATTTCCTGCAGTCCGCGATGGTATCCTTTGAGCGTTGAAAATTCCAGCGGACCCAGGTATACCGACAGTTTTGCGGTTTCAACCGCTGTATTCTTAAAGGGATATTTTAATGCAACAGAGTATTTTTCAACTGCGCCGTTATCAGCCGCAGAAAGGTGAATACCTTCTAAATATGCTCCATTCGATTTTTTGTCTTGCGTTATCAACGCCGCGGCAAAATACTTTGTTCGTACGGCGACCCAGTCTGTTTGTCCGGCTGGATCTTCTTTGGGATTATCGCCAAATGATGCGGCGTTAACCTCCTTCATCTCCCCGCCGCCAAACGTGTATGCTGCGGCAGAGTTTGATTCATCGATGCTGTTATACTCTGTATATTTTATTCCGCTTTCCCACAGGATTTGATACTCATAATTTGCAATGACATTGTGCATGTTGTTAAATGTGATCTCGGCATCAAAGTCGTACACACCGTTTTTGAATGTCAATTGCTTTACAATGGTCCCTTCTTTGGCATTCAGCACCAGCGTCACTGTATACTGTTCGTCGCCGGTGAGCACTTTTTTTCCACCGATCGGCATTTGCGCGGTAAAAAAATGGTTCCTTGTATTGATAACTTTTCCGTCGGTGGTGGTAAAGAGAATGCTGAAATCTCCCCGTTCACTGTTCACCAGTTGCACCGGGTGTTGATCCCATGTTTTATATTTTTTCAGAATCCATTGTTTGATTACGCCACCTTTGGTGGAAATTTCTGCTATGTAGAGATCGGTTTCAATGGTGAGTGTTTTCTCGCTCCCGATTTCTGTACCGCTGAAAAAATTTCCAAGGGTATCAGCATATGATTGGCGTTCGGTTTTTTGTTCTCTCTGCGTTTGAACGATTGGAGATGAAGATTTTTTTTGTTCAACAACCGTATCTGTTATTGCCTGTTGTGTGTTCGGGTGGGCTGGCTGCTGCCGCTGTGGTGAAGTGTAATACATCCACACTATCAGTACTGCGGCAATTAAAATAAAACCTAAGGTTTCTTGTCTTCCCATAAATATGTTGTTTTATCTTATCGTTTTTTAAAAGTAAACTGTTCGGGTACTGGATCGTACCCGCCGTCGTGGTACGGGTGGCACTTTGCTATTCGCCGGATTCCCAAATAGATCCCTTTCAGCGCTCCGTGTTTTCGCACCGATTCCAAGGTATATTCAGAGCATGTCGGATAAAATCTGCAGGTCTGTGCCGGTAAAAGGGGTGATATTACTACCTGATATACCCGAATGAGAAATATGAAGAGGTGTTTCATAATGATGTAAGTAGTTGACGTTGCAACTCAAGCCATTCGGATTCTATATCGTGTAATGCTATCTGCTTTGTTTCGCCGTCTTGTTTTCTTTTGTACGAAAGAACAATTTTTGCTTTGTAGTTTTTTTGTACTGCCCATTGCTTTACTTCCCCAAAATGCTTGCGCACTGCTTCTCGCATCAGCCGTTTGATTCTATTTCTTCTCACTGCTTGTGGAACCCACTTTTTCAAAACCGAAAATCCAATCCATACTTCAGGCCTGGATGATGGTTGGACTAAACAATAACACAATAAGCGGTTGCTCTGAAAACTGGTGCCTTGAGAAATAACTCTGCTGAACGATTGATATCCGCGAAGGATGTTTGATTTGGGAAGTGTCTGTCGCACAGAACAACTGTCGCCGTCCTATTCTGTTTATATGAGAGGAGAAAAACAGATAGTAGCGACACCGCTGATTATGAACGCGGTTCGTCGCTTACCGTCAGTTTGTGTCGCCCTTTCGCGCGACGACGAGAAAGCACTTTGCGTCCGTTTTTTGTCGCCATCCGTGCTCGAAAACCATGTGTATTTCTTCTTTTTCGCTTATGTGGTTGAAAAGTCCGTTTCATGATATCTCCTGAATAAAAATCTTTACAAAGATACAAAAATCGGTTTGGCTAAACAAGATAATTTTGCCCTTCTTGTTTGTATGGATTTCTTATCATAAAAATAATTCTTCTTTTCAAATATTTTTCTTGACTTCTAACTTTTAGTTGCGCTATAATGGTAGTCCTGAGTAGACGATTAACGATGTGGACAACTTGTGAATATCTTTTCGTTATAACTTTCTGTTCGTGGAAGCGCAATAAAAGCTGAGAAAAAGATATTCACACTCGGTGTTGATAACTTGGGTTCAATGTTTAAACCGATGTTGTTTTACAATGGGTTACGGGGATAAACTTAATGTGCATAATTCTGTCTTTTGCGATAAGTTAATACTTTTTGGATCTTTCCTTCTGTTGATAAAATTGTTAATATCTCACCTTTTAATGTTGATAAATCTATGATATCAATCTCTGCAGAACCCATCCGAAAGGATTCGGAGGCCCGCGTGGATTTCCTTGAGTCATCATGGAAAGAGATCCTCTCCATCATCCAGTCGCAAATCAATTCACAAAGCTTTAAAACTTGGTTCGAACCAATAAAACCTGTGCGATTGGAAAACCATGAACTGGTCGTTAATGTCCCTAGCCAATTTTTTTATGAGTGGCTTGAGGAGCATTATCATTCGCTTATCTCTGCGTCGTTACAAAAGGTGCTCGGCGGATCGGTAAAACTTACGTACAACGTTCTTCCTGCAGATGAGCCAATTTCTACTGTGGTTGTTACGCCGACTGAAATTACGGCAAAACAAGTCGAACTCGTTCACTCAAAAAATGATACCGTTGAAATTAGTCAGCCGTTGCCTTACGAAAAAACAAATTTGAACCGTCGGTACACTTTTAACAATTTCATTAAAGGTGAAAGCAACCAGCTTGCGCGGGCGGCAGCTATGGCGGTGGCAAATAATCCTGGTGGAACTTCATTTAATCCGCTGGTGCTATATGGTGGCACCGGTTTGGGGAAAACTCACCTGATGCAGGCAATCGGTAATTATGCCCTGGAAACAGGAAAAGCAAAGCGGGTAATGTATATTTCCAGTGAAAAATTTACCATTGAATTTATCGACGCTATCCGTGCCGATAAAACTAATGAGTTTTCAAACTTTTACCGGGGGATGGATATTCTGATTGTCGATGATATTCAATTTTTCTCCGGTAAGGAAAAGACGCAGGATAGTTTTTTTCATACGTTCAATTCGCTTCATCAGCTTGGTAAACAAATCATTCTCTCTTCAGACAGGCCCCCGAAAGAATTGCAGGGTCTCGATGATCGTTTGATTTCTCGTTTTCAGTGGGGCTTAACTGCAGATATACAACCGCCGGATTTAGAAACTCGTACAGCTATTTTGCGAAAAAAGTGCGATGATGAAAACGTTTCTTTGCCCGAAGTGGTGATAGATTTTATTGCCGCAAATGTTACCTCCAATGTGCGTGAACTAGAGGGATGCTTTACCAGTCTTCTGTTCAAAGCTTCTCTTGAAGGAAAAGAGATTGACATTGATCTTGCGCGCGAAGTTTTACGTTCAATTGTTAACGACGTAAAATCACCGCTGACGGTTGAGGAAATCCAAAAAATTGTTGCGGAATTTTATGATTTGCCTAGTGATTTACTGCGCGCTAAAACGCGAAAACAAGAGGTCGTTATTGCGCGGCAGGTTGCTATGTATCTTGCAAAAGAACTTACAAATGCTTCGTTGAAAACAATCGGACTAAATTTTGGCGGGCGAGATCATAGCACCGTTATCCACGCGTATCAAACTGTTGAGGAACAACTTAAGATTGATCCGAAGTTTCGTGTTTCTATTGAGCAGTTGAAAAGAAAAATAGAAATCCTTTCACGATAACAACTGTTTTTTTTGGTGTGACCTTTTTGTTTCACATCGTTTTTTTTTATCAACATGTGATTGTTAATTTGATGTTAATTGTTGTGAATTTGATGTTCACATGTTTCATTTAATTGTTCCTTGTCGGTGTTGTGTTGATTGTTGTGTGTTGCTTCTT
>JBFMDF010000162.1:0-5202 GCA_040753935.1 Bacteroidota bacterium
TCGACACAATTCTGTATCCCGCTGAACTATCACCTGGTTGCGGATGAGGCATCACTGCATGCATTCCGATACCCCCTGTGTGCACAAGTGTTATGGTCATTGTGCCCGTCAATCCAATGATGATTGGTTTTGCCAATACACCGCGTTGTGTTAAACTTTCAACTGATAGTGGTTTGCCGTCAACAATCGCTGCAGAGATTGTCATTCCCGCCGGAATCTCGGGAGCAAAGTAAATATCAACGGGCGAACCTTGCTCTAACACGAATCGGTATTCCGTTTTTTGTTTGCTTCGCTTCATTGTGTAGCGAAGCACACTGTTGCCAACTTTCAAATTTGTCACTTCAACCGTATCCCACTGCATCGGAAAGCGAGGCTTGAAATCCACCGTTTTCTGAATAGCATTTGGCTTCCACCCTATCATTCCGGTGATTGCCGGATGAAGAATATTTGTTTCAGACCAACATTGGTGTGGACAAACGCCGGTGGGCTTATACACCGCACCATGCATCACTTCTTCAACATATCCCAACGCCCAAAAATTTTTGATGTACATGTTGTTCCAGATATGCATGAAGCCTTGCGTTGAATTTCCATATTCATATTCTGCAAGAGCAGTCCAGCCGGTAAACAGAGGCCAAATACTGCCGTAGTGATATCCGGTCGGATTGTACAATTTCGATGCAGAACTGACAATACGAATCCCCCAATCAGCCGTAAATCTATTTGTCGCATACTCATCAAGCATCGAACGAACTTTATTTTCTTCCAGCAGATTGAAGTACGCACCAACTGCCGGCAATACAGTTTTCTCGGTTTGATATGTTCCGTCTTTAAGTTTTCCGAGATTGTAGAATTTTGTTGAATCGTTCCAGAAATCGGTGTTCAGTATTTTCTGAACCCGTTCTGCATCGGCGGCATATTTTGCGCTCAAGGCGTACTCTTCCATCAGCAACGCCCCAAGTGACATCTCCTTGAGCGCTTGAGCCCAAAGTGAGGCAAGATAAAATTCGGTGTGAGCGCCGAACAATGCACCACCTTCTACCCAACCATGGCCGACATTGGTATTTTCTATCAAACCGTCGCCATCGGTATCTGTAGAATATAAAAATTCCATCCCCTTTTTCAACTTTCCCCAACTCCGCTTCAAATACTCAACATCACCCGAAGCGCGAAGGTAATGACCAGCAAGAATGATGTACAACGGCGTTGCATCAGACGCATCATAGTGTACCACACCGCTGGTAGAAATTTCATGAAATATCTTCCCTGACTGATCTTGAAATTGTTCAAAAAATTCTAACTGTTGCCGCACTGTTTCAAAGTCACCATAGTCATCAATGGCAAAACCAGACCACGCTGCATCTCGCCCAAAATACCATGCATAGCCGGGGCGTCCGCTGACTTTGTGGGCGCCGTTCCATCCTCGTGCGGTGGTAGAATATCCGGCGAGTAGTCCCGTACCCACACCCGGAGTGTACGCCACGAACTTATCCGTGGCAACAATTGCCCACTTGAATAACGAATTAAATTCCTTATCCGGGCTATGGATAGTGAGTGTAGAGGCAAGAAGTTTCCGATAATGATTGACGACTTCTTCGTATTCAGATTTCGGGCGTTCGAGCATTGTTTTGTACTCGCTCAACGCCGCCTCTTTTCCTTCGTTAGTTCCAATGACGGCAATGTTCAGTGTGAAGTTGTTCTCTTGTGAGAGAGAGTATAACGCAGAATGCGCCACAATATTGGAAGAACTTTGTTTCGATGAGAATGCCCCATTCTTCCACCACACAGAATCTATCTGCCCAGTCACTACCTGTTGCGGAGGAACGTCGCTTCCAATGAGTGTGTAGAAATCGCCGGAGGTATCTTTTATGTGAAGTGCATTCAACTGACTGTCATACGCGTAGTGGATATCACCAAGGGCATTCATATCATAGGGCCACATCCAACGCAAATCGCTTTTGCAACGAGTAACAAGTTGCACCGGCTCGGTGCAGTGGTAATGAACAATTCCTCCCGCTTTCCACAGCGAACTGAAGATGATTTCTTTAATTGTTCCTTTTGGCGTTGAGTATATTCGCGTAAATGATTCCGGACGAACTTGCACCGATACAGGAAATTGATTGAGCCACGCGACGGTATCACCGAGAACAATTCCCGCCTGATAGTGATACATCACTTTGTACGGATGTACCCATAGTTCATCTATTCCGCCGTTCTCCTTTCCCATAAACAACGCACGACGACCCGCAACATCGTAAAATTGATTTGTCGGAGCATTATTCTCCAACAGCAAACCAGACTCCGGAAGGTCAGACATCAGCCGCTGTGGCGACGTTGTAATTGGAGAAGTTTGTACGGTAAATTCTTTCGGCTTGTCTTCAAACTGTTCCCAGTACGTTGGTTTGATTGAAAATTTCCTTCCCGCCAAATAATCAATAGTGTTACAAATGAATCGCTCCAAATTCGCTTTGAGATTATTTTGCCGTGAGAAGTAAATTGAAGAACCAACGGAAATCATTTTCCCTGTTGCGGAAGAGTGTTCAATCACCAATTTTGTTTGTGTATAAACAAAGACGTACGCTTTATCTACTGCAATCACTTTACCGTTTGCTGGAAATTGATCGCCAAAATACCCAATGAATGGAAGCCGTTGATCTTCATTCGGATCCCACACATATTCGCCGCCAAACATTCCCTCGAATACCGGATGATTTCTGAATCCTTGAAATCCCCGTTTGTCCCATAACCAATCGTTTTGAATAGTATCGATACGAATGGATGGCGTCTTCTTTTCAACACCGAGTTCGTACGGCAGAAATGCGGCATAATCAGTAAAGAGAATTTTTGCCCCTCGTTCAAACAGGGTTCGCAATGCTTTTAATTCGTTCTTCATCTTCAATACAGACTTCAACTGAAGCGAATCGGTTAAATGTAACCACACCACATCTTTCGTCCTATCAATCTGTTTAACCTTCGCCAGCGGAATGCTATTCGAACGGTATTCAGTGTGTGACCGGAGAAACTGCAGTGCAGCATTCTCTTCAGCAGAAGGTATGTTCGATGCGGTCAACAGTGTAACGGAGTACTTCTGCTGAGCCGCGAGCATGTGGATGAGTAACAGAAAGAAGAAAATAAACACTCTCATTTTATCAGCGCCATTTTTTTGGTTTGTGTTTGACCGGCTGTTCTCAATTGATAGTAATACACACCGTTCGCGTTATTCGCCGCATTCCACAGTACTGCGTGTGGACCTCTCCCCATATCTTCATTTACCAACGTCGTCACTTCGCGTCCGAGCGAATCGTAAATTTTCAGCAGTACATGGGTTGGCTCAGAGAGCGTAAACTGAATTGTTGTTGACGGATTAAACGGATTGGGAAAATTCTGTCCAAGATCAAACCGCACCGGACTTAAACTCTTTCCGCGCTCCAACACACCAAGGGGTGGCGTAGATTTTGCAAGGGCAACCGCTGCTTCATAATCCAAAAAGTAATGCCACCAGTTGTTCAGTACGCCGTCGCTTACTCCTTCGTAGCGCGGAATATGATCGTACCACCAGCGTAAGTAGCCAAGATGATCGTTCCCTTCAGCAAGAGGTTCACCCGGCTGATAAATCCATGTTTGCACATTCACTTGAGAATGTTGATTCAACAAGAATGGATAACGATACCAATTTTCTGCATATGACGTCACCAGTGTTGTATTACCATAATTGTAATCAGATGTTCCGTTAGGCGGATAATGCACGTTGCCCACATGCGCGCCGCCGGGAACATCTTTTTCAATGCGTGTGAACAAATCCCACGCAGTCGGGTTTGCCCGTTTGGGATTCCAATTCAAGCCGGTGGCTTCGTAGTATGCCTGCATCATGGCGCTTTCCATGCGATGCCCGAAACTATGGAAACCGAGATCAACTCCCCGTTCGTAATTCAACCCCATCACCGAAAGGAGTTTTGTCAATGCCGTTCCATCTTTAATCGGCGGCGAATTCCACCAAAACGCTTTCGGTCCCATTAACTGTGACTCATACATACCGAGGTATGGACCAGTGTACACCCACACTTCGTCAATTTCGCCGTTGTTACGCCGCTCATCAAACTTGTAGTACTTCACAAACTCGCGGTAGTCAAACCAAATCTGCCCTGAATCGCTTGCCTTCTTCAACGAGGTCCACCCGGGTTCTTGCAACAGCTGTACGTACTGTGTTGCCGTAAGAAATGAACCATAGTACCGTGTAAAGAGAATACTCGCGTGTATCGTTTCAACAATCTGAAAGTTAACAACGCTGTCCGACGCTTCGGTAAAATGTTTTACCAGCGAATTCGCCAACGCTACCGGATCGCGCCAATTGAACATTTGATGAATTTTTTGTCCGCTGGGCATCGTCGGATCTTGAAGCACAAGTACCACTTTCGGATACATCGGTTTTACTTTGGGCGAACGAAAATCTGAAACGACATTCAGTGTCGCACTTCCTTTCAATTTTTGATCAATCGTTTGCGTACTGACTTCACACGAACCAAGTGCAATGGCAGTAATCTTCCCAAATTCATCAACCACTGCAACAGATGGATCGGACGTTTTCCACGAAATAGGAGAGGTGATAAAGTTAGGATAGAAATTACCCTGCGAATCCTGAATTTTCAGTTGTGCCTGAAGCGATGTTGAAGGAACCATTTTGAGCGGTTGTGGAAGAATGACAAATTTTGTGAACGTTACACTCCCTTCCAACGTCAATTCTCCAAGACGGATACTAGAATCGGAAGGATTCTTCACCGACAAGCGAAGAACAGTGGCTCGAGTCAGGGTGAACGAGGATGAATCCCACTGAAAGCCATTTGCCGTTCGCCCATCAACCAGTTTTGTGTACGAACCCGTTTGCAAGTTTAAATCAGCAAGCGAGTTGGCAGACTCTACCTTCCATTGCGCGCTGTGCCAGAAAAAGACTTTTGCTTTTTCAATGCTGACGGACGAATCGAACTGGACGGTGAGAATGAGCGTGTCGGTTTTCAGCAATTCCAAAGCGTTAAATTGGTTTCCATCGAATGGCTTGATCGTATCGCCGGAAAACGCCGGAACAATTGTCACATGCGCCGTACCTGCTTTCCACTGAGCGCCAATATCCACCGGACGCAGTTGAGTAATTTGTGCGTGTGCAAAAGAGATAAACACTATCGCAATAACTGCAGTCGTTAAAAACTT
>JBFMDF010000163.1:0-5196 GCA_040753935.1 Bacteroidota bacterium
AGCTGAAGAAACCGGAATGGAAGAGGAAAAACTTGTCGAGATTGTTGCCCTTATTAAGCGAGAATATGAAGAAGCTGAAGTAGAAGAGGATGAAAATGAAAAAGATCCTTCTACCGAAGTAAAAAATGCGACTCCACAAGTGGATGATCAAGAAAATTCAACACAATCAGAAACAACGGAAAAGGCTTCATCCTAACAGCGTTATTCTAAAGGAAATCAATGGCCGAAACGGTAGCAAAAAAAATAAAAGTTAAAGACGTTGCAAAAGAATTAAATATCAGTCATAACGACGTAATCGCGTTTTTGACGAAGAAAGGTTACACCTCCGTCAAAACAGTCATGTCAACAGTTGATGATGAAATGATGCGTGATATCAACGCACATTTTAAAAAGGAAAAGGACAGCGCTGAGCGTCATCAACGAAAAATTGCCGAATTAAAAGAGACCCGCAAACGTACGACCGATACAAAAGTCAAGGAAGAAGGAGAAGAAGAAAAGAAGACAAAGCGGGAAACGACGGTAAAACAAATTGAAAAAATTGGTGAACCGGAAACCGCCGTTGAAATGCCATCTCCATCCGAACCTGTGGTTGAGGTTCAACCCCCTGTCGTCGAAGAACCGGTAGTTGTCAAATCAGTCGAAATTCCTACACCTCAAGAAACTTCAACTGAAAAGGAAGAGGAATCTATTACCTCGCCGCTTGAAGCTGTACGGGCAGGTCGTGGCACACAAATGAAGGGGCTGACGGTTAAAGGTAAGATTGAACTTGCAAAGCCCAAAAAAGCGGAAAAGAAAGCAGACAAAAATGTAGTTGTTGCTCCTGTTGTCAGCGAAGCGGAAGAATCGCGGAAGAAAAAGAAAAAGAAAAAGAAGGTTCCTGAAAAAGGAATTGGAATTAAAGAGTTGCTTGTTGAATCTGAGGAAGAAGTCAGCAAAAAGAAAAAGAAAAAAGGAAAACTTCGTCCCTATGATATAGACGATGAAGAGGTGCAGGAAGCCATCAAGCGAACCCTTTCAGAAATTGAAGGGGGAGAAACAGTAATCAGCACTCGAGCGGCGTACCGAAAGAAGAAAAAGAAAGAACGTGAAGAACAACAAGCATTGCTGGAAGAAGCAAGAGCATTAGAAGCAACTAAACTTCGCTTAACAGAATTTGTAACAGTGGGCGAAATAGCGAACTTGATGAAAGTTTCACCTGCTGAAGTAATTGCGAAATGTATTAGTTTAGGCATGATGGTTTCGATCAATCAACGGTTAGATAAAGATACAATCATCTTGTTGGCTGATGAATTCGGAAAGCAAGTTGAATTCGAATCAGAATTTACTGTTGATGTATTGGAAGATACCCCAGACGATCCGTCAACACTTGTTCCGCGTCCTCCTGTTGTTACCATTATGGGCCATGTTGACCACGGAAAAACATCAATGCTTGATTACATACGTAATACCAATGTTGTTGCAGGTGAAGCAGGGGGCATTACACAACATATTGGCGCTTACGAAGTAACGTTGCCATCGGGCAAACATATTACATTTTTAGATACGCCGGGTCACGAAGCATTTACTGCCATGCGCGCTCGCGGAGCGCAGTTAACCGATATTGTTGTGCTTGTGGTAGCAGCAGAAGACAATGTGATGCCGCAAACTATCGAAGCGATCAATCACGCGAAAGCCGCCAACGTTCCAATTATCATTGCCATCAACAAAATTGATAAGCCCGAAGCAAATCCTGATCGAATACGTCAACAGTTATCGGAAAAAGGTGTATTGGTGGAAGAATGGGGCGGCAAGTATCAATCGGTTGAAGTTTCTGCAAAGACCGGAAAAAATATGGATCTGCTGTTGGAAAAAATTCTTTTGGAAGCAGAAATTCTCGATTTAAAAGCAAATCCCAATCGTCCGGCACGCGGTGCTGTGGTTGAAGCACAAGTCGATCGTGGAAAAGGTATTATAGCCACTGTTCTTGTTCAAAAAGGAACACTTCGAGTTGGAGATGCATTTATTGCCGGCGTGTGGAGTGGAAAAGTGAAAGCAATGTTTGACGAACGGGGAAACAGAGTTGAAGCCGCGCCGCCGTCAACTCCTGTGCAAATACTTGGCTTCGACGGTATTCCGGCAGCAGGCGATCAGTTGATTGTTGTCGAAAACGAACGAATTGCACGTGACATCAGCATTAGAAGGCAACAACTAAAACGAGAGCAAGATTTTCGTCAAGTTCGATTCGTCACACTTGATGATATTTCTCAACAGATACAAGCTGGTGTGCAGGTAAAAGAACTATCAATTGTTGTGAAAGGTGATGTCGATGGTTCGGTAGAGGCGTTAGCGGATTCGCTAATGAAGTTATCAACAAATGAAGTAAAGGTAAACGTCATCCACAAAGGAGTGGGAGCAATATCAGAATCTGATGTGGTTCTTGCTGCTGCTTCAAAAGCAATTATTGTCGGCTTCCATGTACGTCCAAATTTAAACGCACGTCGTCTTGCTGAAACCGAAAAGGTTGATATTCGTCTTTACAGCATCATCTACGACGCAATTAATGAAATTAAAAATGCCCTTGAAGGTTTATTGGCGCCCACCGTTTCGGAAGAAGTTGTGGCTACCGTTGAAGTTCGAGACACGTTCAAGGTGCCGAAGGTCGGAATTGTTGCCGGCTGTTTTGTCGTAGACGGTAAAATTACACGCAACAATAAAGTGCGACTTATCCGTGATGGTGTTACGGTTTATGAGGGCACACTGGCATCATTACGTCGTTTTAAGGATGATGTGAAAGAGGTTGAAAAAGGATTTGAATGCGGCATTGGACTTGAAAACTTCAATGATGTTAAAGTTGGTGATATTATTGAAGCATACAAAATGGTTGAAACGAAGAGGAAATTGAATTAATGTCAATCCGTTCAGAAAGAGTAGCGTCGCTGATTCGGCAGGAACTCGGGGCGATTATCAGCAGGGAATTTAATGGCAGTGGTGAATTCGGGTTTGCCACAGTTACTGAAACCCGAATGACACCCGACCTTCGTGTAGCGCGGGTTTTTATTAGTATTTTGGGATCAGATGAAAAGCGGGAGAAGACGCTCAGATACATAGAAAATCAAAAAGGGCACTATCGTTCAATGATTGGTTCACGAATAAACTTAAAATTTGTTCCTGAACTCGAATTTCATCACGACACTTCGCTTGATCGCGCAATGCACATTGAAGAGTTGATTCGACAAATTCATAATGATGAAAAAAAGAAAAGTTGATGTGGGAGCATGCGCTAAAAAAGGATATAATCAACTTCGACGAAGGGGAGGTTCTCCTTGTCCATAAACCAATGGATTGGACGTCGTTTGACGTTGTTGCTCGCCTTCGTTCGATGTACAGCATAAAAAAAATAGGACATGCCGGCACACTTGATCCTAAAGCAACAGGTCTGTTGATCATATGCACCGGCAAACTGACGAAAGCGATTACAGAATTTCAGAACTGGGAAAAAGAATACGAAGGTATTATTGAATTGGGTGGTAGTACAAAAAGTTTTGATTCAGAGACTGAAGTCATTGAAACAAAACCGATTATCGGTGTTTCCTTCGATAAAATTCAACAGGTATTTGAATCCTTTGTTGGTGATTACTACCAAGTTCCACCTATGTATTCTGCGATTAAAAAGAATGGACGACGATTATATAAATATGCGCGAAAAGGGAAAGAGGTTCAGCGGGAAGCCCGTTTAGTGACGATTAAAGAGTTTGTATTAATTTCCTACAATGAACCGTACGCCAAGTTTCGGGTTGTATGCTCCAAAGGAACATATATACGCAGTTTAGCAAATGACGTAGGAGAAAAATTAGGTTGTGGTGCGTATTTGAAACAACTAACGCGTACACGCATAGGCAGTTTTACACTTTCTGAAGCAATAAAAGTTGATGAATTTCATTTGCTGTCAGAAAAACTACAGGTAGTTAACGTGTAACATGGAAATTTATCGATCGCTTCAGGAAGTTGTTTACAATAAAAACTCTGTCGTTTCGATTGGTATGTTTGATGGTGTACATCGGGCACACCAAGAGATTTTAAAACAAATTGTCGAGAAAGCCAGAATTATAAAAGGACGAAGTGTTATAGTTACTTTTGAACCTCATCCACGGGAAGTAGTTTCTGGTGGTGTGTATACGGTTGAACTACTTTCAACATTAAATGAGAAGTTATATTTCTTTGAAAAATATGGAATTGATGCTGTATATGTCATTCCTTTTACTTATGAGTTTTCACGACTATCGTTTCATGATTTTTATTTACAGTACATTATTAATGGCGTTGGAGTTTCAGCAGTTGTCGAGGGGTTCAACCATCAGTTTGGCAGAGATCGCGAAGGAGGAATGAATCAAATTGTTGAACTTGGACGGGTTCACAATTTTTCAGTCGAAGCGATGTCGTTGATGAAGGAAGGCGATGCTATTATCAGCAGTTCAACAATTCGTCGTCTGCTCCACGATGGTAATCTCTCTCTTGCTAATAAGATTCTTGGCTATGAATATATGTTTACCGGCACGGTAGTGAAAGGGCATGGCAGAGGGAAAAAACTTGGTTATCCGACAGCGAATATTCGACTTGAATCACCGAAAAAATTAGTACCAAAAATCGGTGTTTATGCTGTTCACATATTGGTACGAAAACAATGGTACCACGGAATGATGAGCATTGGTTTCAACCCGACCTTTGATGATGTGCATGAACGAACGACAGAGGTGAATATCTTTGACTTCGATATGGATATTTACGATGATGTGGTTACTGTTCGCTGTATAGAACGAACGCGCGATGAAATGAAGTTTGCCTCAGTTGATGATCTCGTAGCTGAAATGGGACGAGATAAAATTCGGACACAAGAAATTTTGAATTCGTACATATTATTAAATCAATAGGAGTCATTATGGCGATCACTAAAGAACAAAAACAAGAAATCATAAAAAAATATGGCAAGAATGCCAACGACACCGGTTCACCGGAAGTTCAAATTGCTATTCTTACCGCTAACATCAATTCACTTTCAGAACATTTTGAGACTGCAAAAAAAGATCATCATTCACGTCTCGGTCTTCTGAAAATGGTCGGCAAGCGTCGCCGCTTACTTGATTACTTGATGGAAAAAAATATTGAACGATACAGAAAAATTATCAATGAATTAGATATTCGCAAGTAACATTATTAAGT
>JBFMDF010000164.1:0-5164 GCA_040753935.1 Bacteroidota bacterium
AAACTTGTACCATCAACAAACGCACACGAATATTCTGTAACTATTGTCGTTCCCGCGAGAAATGAAGCAGACAATATTGAGCGCTGTTTACGTTCGTTGTTAGCGCAACGGTACCCAAAAGATAAACTTTCCATTATTGTCATCGATGACCACTCAACAGACGGCACAATTGACATTGTCCGACAAATGATTCCTTCGGCAAATTTTCCATTGCAGGTTTTTTCTACAACTGAACATCCCGACATTCAATCGCCAAAAGTTCGCGCGCTTGCTCACGGCATCCAGCACGCTGTCGGCGAAATTATTCTTACCACCGATGCCGATTGCGTCGTCCCACCAGATTGGGTGAAGACGATTGTCTCTTATTTTGACGACCGCATTGGTATTGTTACCGGTGTAACTGTTTTTGAACGACCAAAAAATATCTCTTCCCTGTTTTGGGGAATCCAATTTCTCGATTTTATTTCGTACACCTCTATCGCAGCAGGGGCTATCGGTTGGGGGAAATTATTGATTAGCAATGGCAGCAACATGGCTTTTCGACGAAAAGCGTTTGATGATGCCGGCGGATATGAAACGCTCAAACATATCAACACAGGAGACGATTCGTTGCTTGCACAGCAGATTGTGAACATTGCCGGATGGCAACCGCAATTTGCTTTTTCGCCACAGGCCATTGTCACCACCAAACCTGCAACAACCCTGCGCGAGATGTTTCATCAACGTATGCGATGGGTTGGACAGACGGCGTATTACCCGCCGTACATGATGTTTTTTTTAATCACCACATTTCTCATGTTCGTATTGCTGGCAATTGCTATTCCGCTGACATTTGTGTATTGGAATATCGTTCCATGGATTGTTCTCACAGCAAAATTTACTGTTGACTACATGACAATGCTGAGGTTTACTCGGGTCACAGGCACCGAACACGCGTTGCGTTTTTTTATTCCAACAGCCATCATTCACATTCCGCTCATTCTCCTTGCGACTATCGGTGGATATTTTTTTGCGTATGAATGGAAAAACCGCAGTATGAAAAGGGAAACCTCGCAATGATTACGCATACAGGAATTCTGCATCGACTTCTCTTCCCTTCGTTCCTGTGGCGAATGCCGTCGCAAAAAATTTTTTTAACATTCGATGACGGACCCCATCCCATCGCCACACCACGCGTGTTGGATGTCTGCCGTACACATGCTCTCCGCGCCACATTTTTTCTGACCGGACAGAACATTGCAGGGAACGAACACCTTGTACGCCGCATTGTAGAAGAAGGTCATTCTCTCGGTGTACATGGATACCATCACACTCGGAAAACTGCATTGTCCAAGGAACGAACAAAAAAAGAAATCTTACAGACAAAGGAATTGCTTGCTTCACTGACCAATCAAAAAATCCGTCTGTTCCGTCCACCATTCGGCATGTTTTCGTGGAATACGATTGCTGCAGCTCGTGAATTGGATTTTCTGCTCGTGATGTGGAGTTGTTTGACAGGTGATTTTCGAAATTGGTCTGATGAAAAAATAATAGCAACAGCCACCAGAAAGTTGAAGGGCGGTTCTATTCTTGTTTTTCACGATAACGAACTGACACAAGAGAAAATTTTTCGCGTGCTTGACCGAACCATCGCCGAAATCAAACAACGCGGCTTTCAATTCGGAGCAATTCGATGAAGAAAAAACGAATTCTCGTTGCACCGCTTGATTGGGGACTCGGACACGCTACACGCTGTGTTCCGATTATCAACGAATTGCTTCGGCGAAATGCCGATGTGATTATAGCCGCAGATCATCGCCCGTTTGAGTTATTGAAAAAAGAATTTCCTGCTCTCGAACATGTACGCTTTCCAGGCTACTCCGTCCAATACGACACTAAAGGTAACCTCTTACAGAGCATCCTTCGGCAACTGCCGGCTATTATCAGAGGGTTCCAGACAGAACACCGCTATCTCGAGAAGATCATCAACAAGCATCATATCGATGCAGTCATCTCTGACAGCCGATTTGGTGCATATTCACCAGATGTTTATTCTATTTTTCTTATTCATCAGCTGCACATAGTGCTCCCCCCCTCGCTTCGTTGGTTCGAACATATGCTTCAGTATGTAATTCGAAAGCAATGCAATAAATTTAACGAGGTGTGGATACCCGATGTTGCCGGTGCACTCAACCTTGCCGGAATTCTTTCCCATCCGCCAATCTTGCCAAAGAATTCTTTTTATATTGGACCGCTCACCAGATTGAAAAAAATAGAAGTTGCAAAGAGTGTCGATATTCTTGTTATTCTGTCGGGACCAGAGCCACAGCGAACAGTCTTTGAAGAAATTCTTCTGCGCCAACTAACGCAAACATCGTATCGTACTGTGATTGTAAGAGGAAAAACTGAACACAACACTACAATCAAAGTAACACCGACACTCTCAATGATTAACTCTCTGGACAGTAACGAACTATCGCACCTAATCGCATCGTCTAAAATTATTGTCTCAAGACCCGGGTACAGTACAATCATGGATTTATCGTTTCACGGTGCAAAAGCAATTTTTGTCCCAACACCACAACAAACAGAACAAGAGTATCTTGCAAAGGAATTGATGATAAAGAACATCGCCTATTCGGAAACACAAGACACCTTCAACCTCGAACGGGCATTGCACAAGTCCGTCGACTACACCGGGTTTGTTCCAACGGACTACGATTTGACCATTCTTCAACAACGTATCGATAACTTATTGCACACCATTGAAAAATCATGATGATCATACCCCCTATTGTTCTGTATGCTGAAACACATTATCGTTTCAAATACTTCTTCAGTTTTCTAAAAAAATCTGAACCTGAAATTATTGTCGATGCACCGCACAGAGTTGATCCCGAGACGCCCCTGCCGATTCTTGTGTTGATCAAAGATGCTGACCGCTATCCGGTGAACTTGATCGCACTCAATCTCACCGTTTTGCAAAACAATACACCGCTCTACACTGAAACGGTGCATCCTCCTCAACCAATACCAATCAATACACCATATTGGTGGCAAATTGTTGAACTGCAATTTCGAGAGGTGCTGACGAACGTCTTTGGACATCTCCGCATTGTTGTTGATGTGCTTATCGAACACAACGGCAAGAAAAGAAAAATCACCAACAACAATCTCCGCACCTCTTCAAAACGACCACTGCATGTGTACCGTTCGGAGACAAAACTTCCTTCCATTCCCGGATGGATTTTCGGCGACACACACACACACTCTACATATACTAACGATCAGGTTGAATTTGGTTCGCCTATCAGCGCTTCAATAGCGTTATGCAAAGCAATGGGGCTTTCATTTTTTTGCGTCACCGATCATTCATACGACCTTGATGATTCACTGAACAATTACCTTGAAAATGATCCCGCACTTCCAAAATGGAATCAACTACAGAAAGAAGTGTCCGACGTGAATCAACAAGAGAAACACTTTACCGTTGTTCGGGGAGAAGAAGTGTCGTGTGAAAATTCAGATGGAAAAACGGTTCACCTGTTGTTGTTTGGTACACGAAAATTTTTTCACGGTTCAGGGGACGGCGCTGAACGCTGGTTCCAAACATCGTGCGAACACACCGTCCCTTCGGTGCTGAATAACAAAGAATTATTCACTGCCGCCTACGCAGGACATCCGACAGAAGAGGTTCCATTCCTTCAACAATTGCTTCTCAATCGTGGTGAGTGGACAAAGGCAGATATGTCGGCTGCCGGTCTTCATGGCATACAAATTCTCAACGGCGAACTTTCCGACCATTTCAACAATGGGCTGGATGTGTGGAGATGGTTACTGCTGAGAGGCAATAAAAAATTCATTGCGGCTGGCAATGATGCTCATGGAAATTTCAACCGCTTCGTTCAGATCGGCATTCCTTTCTTTACCATCAGAGAAAAAGACTCGCAACTGTTCGGAAAGATGAAGACCGCCCTCTTTTCACTGCCGAATGAACCCGCTGTGGTAAAAGCGCTACAACAGGGTAAATCGGTAATTACCAACGGACCGCTCGTCACTATTGAAATTGAAACCGATCGCAACGGCATCGGCAAAATTGGTGAAACTGTGCAGGGAGAAAAATTTATTTTTAAAATCAAAGCAGAGTCCTCCCCGGAGTTTGGACGCTTTAAGTCAATTCGAGTTATCCTTGGAGTCATCGGGAAAAAAGAAAAAGTAGTACGCGACATACTGAATTTTCAAAACCCATACTCACTGCATATCATTTCTGACTGGGAATCTGTTTCAGCGTTTTCGTATATTAGAGCAGAAGCATTTACCACAGAAGGTAAAGGAATTGACCGAAACGGATTTTGTTATACGAACCCGATTTGGATTACGCCGAACGAACCATACACCGAATGAAGAAAATAGTTCTTATCTGTTTTACCTTCGTAACATGTGTTTTTACTCAGAACCGTGGTTTTCAATTTTATTCCGGAACATTAAACTTCAAACCACTCGTTGCAAATACATTTGAGCCGCGGGTCGGACTCATCTGGCATACTAATGACAACCGCTTGCGGCTTGATATCGGCAACTCAATCGATTTGATTCAGTATCAATATCAATCACCACAACAGTTGTTGACCGTAGGCGCTGATTTTTTTACCTACACACTTTTACGGGGCGAAACAAATTTTCACTTTCCGGTAGATGCGGTGGATTATCTTTTTGGTTTTAACGCAAATTATCGGGATACAATGAGCGCCGGAATTTTTTCTGCCAGACTTCGGTTGAGCCACATCAGCGCCCATTTTGTAGATGGACATTATGACAATACCACGGCTATGTGGAAAGATGGCGTTAGTCCGCGTGTGTACAGTAGAGAATTTTTCGACCTCGCATTATCATTTGAACCCAACGACTTCTTTCGAGGGTACACAGGAATTATCTACGTTTGGCATATTGATCCGACCTCATTACCAAAACTGATTTCATATCTTGGTTACGAAACACACTATCAAGCGATGACGGTAACAAACCTCTATGCAGCGTATCAGTTTACCTTCACTGCTATGCGTCCACGCCACGAAGCGCAGATTGGGATAAAAATTGGCGAGTGGTATGGAAGAGGAACTCAACTTTTTTTTACGTATCATAGCGGCAATAGTATTCATGGTGAATACTATGACCGACGAGATAA
>JBFMDF010000165.1:0-5156 GCA_040753935.1 Bacteroidota bacterium
CGTCATCCATCGTTTCCCCGATGATACCGTACTCAAACTCATCTTGTACCAATACGAGTTGTGTATGACCGCCGGATACTGTTAGATTTAAAAATGGAAATGTCGGTGTCGGCTCTTCAATAAAATTGGAATAGATGTGCGCTTCCATATGATTGACAGCGATGAATGGGATATCAAGTCCGTACGCCAACGCTTTACCGAAATTAACTCCAACAAGCAGTGACCCCATCAATCCGGGACCTGTGGCTACGGCAACGGCCGAAAGTTCTTCCTTCCCGATTTCCGCAGTCGCCATCGCATCGTTCACAATTGGCACAATTAATTTTTGATGTGCACGTGAAGCAAGTTCTGGCACCACACCACCGTACTGCTGATGCACTATTTGCGATGAAATGATATTCGACAGCAGTTTTCCATCGCGAATAACCGCAACCGAAGTCTCATCACACGAAGTTTCTATTCCTAAAATTGTTACCGACATGGAAATAATATAGCAAAGAAAGGATGAAATTCAATTTTGTTTAAAAATGAAAAACCTTGTCAACGTCTTTTTCTCAGATTTCAAGAACATTGACAAGGTCGCAACTGTATCGTGCAAATACTTCGTTTACTCTAACTTTGCAATGTGAATATTACCGCCGGAGGTTTCAAGTTTTATCACATTTCCGCCGCCGTTGATTTTCCCGCGCAATTCACTGTCGCGAACTTTTCCTTTAACCGTTACCGGCAAATCGCAATCAACCGAACCGCCGCTGGTTTCTGCATCAACATTTGCCTGTATGCTTTCTTTGACAAACACCTCAATATCGCCTCCGGATGTTTCGGCTTCTATTCCTTTGTTCTCTCCGCTTACCCGTATCACAATGCTTCCGCCTGATGTTCCCACCTTCACCCGTCCATCAACAGAGCGAACTTCCACATTGCCGCAGGAAGTATGCCCATAAACATTGCCAACAATATTTTCGCACATCACATTACCGCCCGATGTTTCCGCATCAACGTCACCGATGACACGGCGTACATCAATATCCCCGCCGGATGTTGAAACAATTGTTTCGCCTTCGATTTTTTCTACTGAGATGCTTCCGCCGCTGGTGGAGTAATCTACTTTTCCGATGAGATCCGACGCGTTAATATTGCCCCCGGAGGTGGTAACTTTCGTCTTGAACTTCTTCGGCACCTTGATTGTGTAAGACGCTTCTAAATTTCCGATGTGCCACTTAAAAAAACTGTGATCTTTCACCTTGCCAATAACCGATATTGTATTTCCCTCTTGTGTGAATTCCACTTCGTATTTTCCTACGCGGCTGTCGCTTCCTTCAACTTCAACAACAACACTCACTTCATTCTTTTCCCACGAACCAATGTTGATAGTACCCGCCTCTGCATCAACAATCAACTGACCTCCTTCTGAAACAGAAAATTGTTTTTCAAATCTTCGACTGTCGCTGTTGAGATATTCTTCGTGTTCAGATGCTGGAAGGGTGGAACCGCGTGAATTGGAGTAAGCGATAAGGCCAGAAACAAATGCAACGGTGAAGAGTGCAAATAAACTTAGTCGTACCAATGATGGTTTCATAACATCTCCTTTTTTTGAATTTCTTTAACGACACTTTACACTAAAAGTTTCGTAACCTCGTTTTATTTTTAGACTTACTTGCAACGAGAAAGGTTTCTTTGTATTTTTGTAGAGAATTTTCGCCCGGGTGGTGAAATTGGTAGACACGCAGGTCTCAGAAGCCTGTGGCCTAAACAGCCATGCTGGTTCAAGTCCAGTCCCGGGCACGATTTCTCCTTACCCATTGAGAGCCTTCATTCCCTTACTATCACTGCGATTCGATAAATGAAAAAACTACTTTTTGTCTGTATTGAAAATTCAAATCGAAGCCAAATGGCACAGGCATTCGCAAAGATTCATGGCGGTACCATCGTCGAAGCGTACAGCGCTGGTTCGCGCCCATCAGGAAAAGTGAACCCAAAAGCAATTGAAGCAATGAAAGAGATTGGATATGATCTTTCCGTCCACACCTCAAAATCACTGCAAGAAATTCCATCAGGTCCGTATGAGTATGTGGTAACGATGGGATGCGGCGACGAGTGCCCATGGATTCCTGCCAAAGAACATATCGATTGGGATATCCCAGACCCGAAAAATATGGAACCAGCGGAATTCAGAAAGGTGAGAGATTTAATAGAAGAGAAAGTAAAAGAACTGCTGAAACGTATCAACAGCTAACCTGTAACGTCTTGACGCCTGCCTCTACGTAACTGTTGTGTGCATTCATCAATCACCACCTTTATTCACTTCTTCACCATTGTGTCGAAATACCTGTTAATTTCTTTTCCGAAATTGGTTTTTATTTTTTGTTTCATAGTGCGCAGGGCGCGGCTGACTGCTTCGTTGTACGTTACGTGCGCTTCTCTGCCATTTTCGTTCAGCGAGATAATGGTGTTTTGTGAGTTGTCAACTACAGAAAACTTATAACTCCACCTCACAAATTTTTCCGGTCGCTTCAAGTCAATCTCTTGAAACGAAACATCTCCACTCACCGTCAGCACACCTTTCTCTGCAACAACAAAACCTAATTCCGACAACAATTCTTTGACGATAGCGGTCACTTTCCCGTCGCTATCTCCAGTCAGTGAGACTGAAAACGGAACGTTCTTCTTCGCTTCATTCAGCAACTGCTGTACTTTCACCGCATCGTAACCGGATTTTGGCGTGAACGTTGCACCGGGGAGAATGATATTCAATTGCTGTTTGAGTGTTTCGTTTATTGTGCTGAATACTGTTGCCGCGCTGATGTTGGCATACCGTACAATCGGGTCAGTTGATACCTGATAGTGTTCAATATATTTCACCATCAGTTTATCGTTTTCTTCCATTTTGCGTTCATAAATCTCAGCGGTCGGTTGACGTTCCAGCAATGCAAGAACGTACACTTTGCCGAGGTTGTCTGTATAACTTTCAGCAAACTGAACATTGTAAAGCGTTTGGTCGGTGGAAATCGTGATGTTCTTCGTAACATCTGATTGTGCTTCGTAGGTAGACTGATGAGGTGCGGTGAAGAGTTCTTTGTATCGCTCATTCACCGTTTGTTCGGCTTTAATCGTTGCCTGAAAAATTTGTGAGAGATTCGCCGCTGCAGCATTTTCCGCCGCTTTGCGCGTATCTCCGGCACCAATAGCAACAAGATATTTTGATGAGGGATAGCGCGATTGCGGATTGTCTATCCACGCGGGGCGCTCTTGAGCAAGCGCCAATGACATCACAAGAAAAAGAAAGACAAAGTTTCTGTTCATACATTCACCTTATTGTAGGTAGGCAGATTGCACTAAATTCAATCCTTGTGCGGAGACAGAAATTTCTCCGCGGTTATCGGCAAACAGCAATTGTCCGTTGGCACCGTAGTATTTCAGTGTTACAGTATATGTTCCTGGTTCAACCTCAACTTCTCCCACAAGCGCTTTAGCGGGAAAATACCGAGCAAGACGCAAATCGGCATTTTCGCTTGCATCCACAAGCGCACTGGACGCAAGACGAGTAAGTTCGCCGAGAAATCCTCCGCCGGTTTTCTTATCGAGTTCCCTGTTCGCCTTTTCGTTCAAGATCCCTTTTGTTACAGTGCGGATGATGGTTTTGAGGTACGTGATGCCTTCTTTTAATTTGTAGGTATCTTCTGCGGCATTTTCCAAACTCTCTATCTGTTGAAGTTCGGCAACCGATGAACCGTTCAATTCCACTACTACTTTCGCGACTTTTGTTCCTTGCTTGACCATGTACGGAAGTGAAAACTTAAAATGGTACCCGCTGGTCATTTTGGGCCACGCGATCACATCTAATTGTTTTTCTTCTTTGCCGTCAGAAGTGTAAATAGCCACTGCGTCTTTAAATGTGTGAATGGTCAGATTCCGCGCAAACAATTGCGGTGCCTTGCCGACAAAACTAAGGATATTGAGTTTCGCCTTTGACGTTCTCTCCAAATATTTTTCAACATTCGGCTTAGGAAAGTTATACAACTGCGCCTGGGAGCGCCATGCGTTATCTATCTCTTCCATATCAATTCTGGCATCATCGTATTTCCCCTCGGCACGGTACATCAACATACTCAAATAACGTCCCAATGCTGAATTGTTGAACTGATTGGTTGCAACGGTAAATTTCTTTTTTGCGTCTTCAGATTTGTTGTACTCTTCGGCAAGTTTATTGTATTTATCTTTGAGATGTGAAAGTTTGTTGTTTATGCGTCGGACTTCAACAAAAGCGGGGTCAAACTGGTGTTGGTGTAAATAGTTCAGCGCTTTGAAAACATTCAAATACACATCTTCATAATCCTCGCCGTCGTAATCCATGACGTTATCATTCAGCAGCAGCGACGCCGCCCCTTTTGAAATGCTTGAAGTGTATAACTCGTCAATCGACTCTTCCGCTCGTGTCAGCAAGTCGTTGCTTTTCCCCGTATTTCGTCCGTAGTGATACAATAAGCCGACATCAAGATAATACAGTACACGATCTTTCTTTGCATAGTAGGTATCCCTGCTCGCTTCAAGCATCGTTGCGGCGGATGTAAAATCTTGTATTGCAACTTTCTTATCAACCTCAACAAACTGTCCTTTTTGCGATTGCCAACTGGCACACGATGCCACTACGACACTCAACGCAAGGGTCACGAAAGTTAGATGTTTTATTTCAAAACTGTTCATCATAAGAAACGCCATCAATTCAAATGTTGGAGAATGGCGTCGGAGAGATGATTACCAATAGACAACGATGATGTCGCGGCAGGCGAAGGTGCATTGCAAACGTGCATTATAGTTCCATTTTCAAGAATGTTGAAATCATCCAACAATTCTCCATCTTTGCTGCACGCCTGAGCGCGGACACCGGCGCCTCCCGGTTGAAGATCGTCTTCTTGAATTTCCGGAACTAATTTTTGCAGTGCTGTTGTGGCCGCTTTGATGCTGTGCAACATCGGATTCTTTTTCCAGAACCAATATACGGAGATGGTGATTTTTCTTTGAAAGTTGATACGCCGTCGCTAATCCGACAATGCCTGCCCCGATGATGATGACATCGTAGTGAGTATTCATCGTTACGCTGTTATGAAACATGCTACCAGGATGAACCGGAACGTTTCACAACTTTTTTAATTTTT
>JBFMDF010000166.1:0-5150 GCA_040753935.1 Bacteroidota bacterium
TATTTTTTCTCATATTTCCCTCCTTGAAAATCCACAGTCAGACAAGAATCTCTGACCTCCCCTTAACTTCTCTTATTCACCTTTGATAAATATTCATACAACGCATTCCATTCTTCCGAACTCAACCGCACAACTTCCGGCTTGAAACCAATTGTTACCGGATCACTGGATACGATTTTAATAAACTCATCCAGACTTCTTCCGCGGGCGGCAAGGGCAACGGTGGCAATTTTTTGTTCATTTCGGCTAACTGTCATTGCAATGTTCGCTCCGACGTCATTACGAGTTGCCTCGTCCATCTTTTCGCAGAATTGGTCAACTGCTTTCACCTCATCGGCATTTTCCTGAACAACTTTCTGCAACGCCATCTTCACGGGAATCTGTGCCGGTAATTGCGTTCCTTTAGAAAGATTGTACGTCTTCTCCAACTCAAGCAAGTCCGATAAACTATCAACAGGAAAATCCGGCGCGAATGTTCTGATGTAATGAATTATCGCAAAGCGATCTTCCGCCGGAGTATAGTTGAACGCCGGCATACCGCTGAGCAAAATTCCTTCCTGCAATGTTTTGTAGATATTCGAAATCTTCCGTCCGTTTTTCCATCCTTCTGAAGAATGGAAGTTTCTCGGTTTCACGGCAAGCGCAGCAGCGCTCAACCCATCTCCCATTCCATTGTCGCCATGACACGATGCACAATTGGCTTTGTAGAGATTGGCTCCTTTGGCAATCAACTCTTTTGTTGGTTTGGCAACTTCAACAACATTCACCGGAGCAATCAAGGCGCCGCGTTGCATCGGTACATCCAGAACGAATTGCGCCGAATCTTTCAGCACTACCGGAACAATAGTATTCCTGCTCACATCGTTGATGTTCCAGATGTAATATGCGCCAAGTAATCCTCCGGCCAGCAGAAAATAGATGTATGTCAATCCGAATAACCGAATTGGCTCTTTCAGCAATTCCTTGAAATCAATTTCGTCTTTAATGTGCATAAGAGATTTTTTGTGTATTGAAAATGACCGTTACTTTGAGGTGACGGTCATCTAAGAAACATGTTTACAAATGAAAATCTATTCCCCGTTGTAATTTCGGATCACCCACAGGAACCATATTGTATTTCTTTGCCTGCACAGAAAAGACTACAATAATTAACCCTACCGTTAACAACGGAAATGCAAGTTCAAAGAAACCGAACACCGGCGCTTGGTTGTACGTCGGCATCACAAGCCAGTAGAGGTCGAGAAAATGGACAAAAACCAGCAACAACGACGATCGTTTCAAATTGCCGACGTCCATTTTTGACGGACGTGAGAGAAGCATGAAATACGGCACCCAGAAGTGCAACAGCACCATCGCAATGGAAATGTACTCCCATCCGTTCTTCCATCGGGCAATAAACCAGAAATTTTCTTCCGGCAAATTTGCGTACCAGATCAACATAAACTGACTGAACGCAATGTATGCCCAGAAGGAGAGCAAACCGAACAACAACGCACCAAAACTGTAGTAATGATTTTCGTTAATCCCTTTGAAGAAGTATCCCTTCTCGCTCAACGACACTACCAGAAATGTGGCAACAGCAAGAGCGCAAATGGCGGTACCCGTAAAATAATAAATTCCAAAAATAGTTGAAAACCAATGCGGTTCTACACTCATCAGCCAGTCGATAGCAAAGAGGGAAATGGAAATGGCAAAAAACGGAATAAAAATTGCCGAGAGCGTAATATTATTCTTGGTGTGTCGCTGATCTTTGTCCACATCTTGCTTGAACGAATTCCGCCTAAACAGATAGTAGAAGAGCATCCATGCACCAAACACCACAACAAAACGAATGATAAAGAATTGTTCATTCAAATACGGTTCTTTGTGCTTTAAAATGGGGTCGGCTTCAACCGCTTCTTTGTGCGACCAATGAAACAATTCGTGCATATTCATCAGCAATGGAATTGCTAAGATCACCGCCATGGGTAGCAGTGATGCAAGAAATTCAGTAACCCGACGGAATGGTGTACTCCAGACGGCGCCGGCAATATATTCAAGGGCTATGAAAAACAACGCCCCCACAGCAACACTTGTCAGAAATGCAAAACCGATCAGATTGTTGAATACTGCCCTGTGCGAATCTGTTGCGTACGAAATTCCGGCAAGAACCACACCGACGATCACTAATCCCCATCCCGTTTTAACAAAATTCGACGGCAATTCTTTTTTTGGAATAATGATTGATTCTATCGTGCTCATTATATTGTCATTCCTTTACAATACAAACCGTATTTTTGTTCGCCATCATTGGGTACAGAACCGCCTCCCTATTGTAGATCAGACTCTTTTGCGTTGAGTGCCCGTTGCAATGTGCGAACATAATGCACAATTGACCAACGTTCTTCACGCGTAATTTGATACTGATATGATGGCATCACATTCTGTCCCACCGTTATTACGTGAAAGATGGCGCCATCGGGCCATTGACGCACTTTGTCTGAATGCAGTGTCGGCGGATTGGGAAATTGCCCCTGCAGGCGACTGTCGCCGTTACCAAAATTTCCGTGGCAGGGACTGCAAAAGGTGAAATATTTTTGCTTCCCACGTTCCAGCACTTTCTTCGTCGGTAACAGCGGATTGACTAACAATGCACCGACAGAATCTGCTCTATCGGTTGCTTTGTATGGATAGGGAATGAATCCACGTGCCACTGTTCCTTCCACCGGCATTCGCATTCCAAAACCGTCAGCAAAAAACTCGCTCTTCGATTGTGCATTCACTCTTGGTTGTTGCATCATCCAATTATACGGCGGCATAAAAAGTAGTTTATTCCAGGTAAGATATCCTCCTCCGGCAGCAACAAGGGCAACCCCCACAAGCAGTAAAATAAACTTCGGCTCGAACATCTGTGGTTTGAAATTCAGAAATTCTTCTGTGTAATAAATTGATTCAACATCACCGCCGAGCTTTTTGAGAAATGCTTTCACCTCTTGTTCGTTGAATTTCGGATCGTCCGCCTGAATTGCAACGCCGAAGGTATCAGACGAAACAGCTTTCATATAACGCGTATCGTGCAGCGGATGACTGTTGTTCGGAAATTTCAGGAAGAAAGTAATCATTGCTCCCACGGTCAGAAGCACAGCCGAAAGAACGGCTATTTCATACGTCACGGGAACAAACGCAGGCCATGACCAATACGGTTTACCGCCAATCACCTGCGGATAATCAACCGACGCTACCCACGAAGCAAACGAGATCATACCAACTGCGCCCAAAATACCTGCCGCAAGTGTCACAAAACCGAGTTTTGTTTCTTTCAATCCCATTGCGCTGTCCATTCCATGAACAGGATACGGAGTGTGAACGTCGAACTTCGTGTACCCTGCCTCGCGTACTGCGTGTGCAGCGGCAATAATTTCGTTCGGTGTTTTGAAGAGTGCCGTAACGGCGTACAATGTATTAGCCATGATGCGCTCCATTTCCGTGGTGTGTGGGTTGCGCACCAGGAACCACTGCTTTAATTTCAGACATAGCAATTGCCGGCAAGAATTTGATGAACAACAAGACACAAGTAAAGAAAAGCCCAAAACTTCCAATCAACAGCCCAAAATCCCACACGGTCGGCACAAACATTCCCCAACTCGACGGGAGAAAATCTCTATGGAGCGAAGTAACAACGATAACAAACCGCTCGAACCACATACCGATATTCACAAAGATTGACAGGATGAATGATGCAAGAAGCGAACGGCGGATTTTCTTAAACCAAAACAGTTGCGGTGAAAAGACATTGCATGTAAACATAATCCAATACGCCCACCAGTACGGACCAAATGCGCGGTTCACGAAGACGAACAATTCGGTTTGATTGCCAGAATACCACGCAGTGAAAAATTCCATCGAGTACGCATACCCCACCATCATTCCGGTAACGAGCATAATCTTGTTCATCTTCTCAATCGTATCCATCGTAATAAGATGCTCGAAGTGGAATGCTTTTCTGGTGATGATCAGAACATTCTGCACCATTGCAAAGCCTGAAAAGATAGCGCCGGCAACAAAGTACGGTGGAAAGATGGTTGTATGCCAGCCGGGGAGAACCGACACAGCAAAGTCGAATGACACGATGGTGTGCACCGAAAGCACAAGAGGCGTTGCAAATCCCGCCATAATGAGATACGCGCGTTCATAATGTTGCCAATGACGATTGGAAAATCTCCACCCCAAACTTAAAATGGAATAGATCGTTTTCTTAATCGTTGTCGTCGCGCGATCACGCAGTGTCGCAAAGTCTGGAATCAATCCTACATACCAGAAGACCGCAGAAACGGTGAAGTATGTCGAAACCGCAAACACATCCCACATCAGCGGCGAAGTGAAGTTGACCCACACGCCGTGCTGGTTCGGATACGGCAACAACCACACGGCGGCAATCCACGGACGGCCGGTGTGGAACAACACGAATTGCACCGCACACAAAACGGCAAACAACGTCATCGCTTCGGCAAAACGCGCAATACCAGTACGCCATTTTTGACGGAGTAAGAAAAGAATTGCTGAAATCAACGTTCCGGCGTGGCCGATACCGACCCAGAAGACAAAATTGACGACATCAAATCCCCACGCTACCGGCTGATTGATACCCCACACGCCAACACCTTTCCACAAGAGCCAGCCGAGACTGACTGCACCAATTAACAGCATTGTTCCGGTAATGCCAAGACCGATGAGCCAGTTACGATGAGGGAATTCGTCGATCGGTTTCGAGATCGCAGCATCGAGCGACGCCGCACTCGGCACACCTTCGACAACCGGAATTTCTTTTGAATAATCTATGACTGTTGCAGACACGAAATTTTCTCCGATATTACTTCATGAACAACATTTTCTTTACGACAATTTTGCTACCGTATTCCAAACGATAAACATACATCCCGCTCGAAACACTCTGTTGTTTCCCTTGCCTACTTCCTGATCCGCTGTTCTTCTATCGTCCCATTGTAATTGATCAGATTGAATGTCAGACTGATATCCTCTAAAAGCACATTATATGCGTATTCATTCACAAACTGGGTACCGGTAGGCGTATTGTATGCGCTTTGGATATTTGATTTTATCTCGTTCAGTTTGTTATGCGCCTGAGCTTTGTTGCCGGCATTATAAAAATT
>JBFMDF010000167.1:0-5148 GCA_040753935.1 Bacteroidota bacterium
ATTGAGAGGTTATTATGGGAAGAACAGCATCGCACACGCTCGCTCGACACCGGAGCCATTCAACGGTTGCAGTATACGATTGATCTCGGTATCCGCCAGCCGGAACCAATTGGCAAGACAATATCAATGTGTGAGCAAATGAAAGAGATGACGTTTTCTTCAACCTCACTCGATACCTATTTGACCTGCCCGCTGCAATTTTACTACCGCTACGTGCTTCGGCTGAAAGAGAAGGAAGAAATTTCAGGCGAGGTTGAACGAACAGATGTTGGTACCATCATTCATCAAATCCTGTATGAATATTTTCTTCCACTCAAAGGAAAACAACTCACGGTCAATGATCTTGACAGCAAGCGGTTGGCATCAATCACCGACGACGTCTTCCGACGGTACTATGGAAAGGAATTGCTTGGCGAGCAATTTGTTGCTAAGCGTCAAGTGGTGAAGCATTTAATAGAATTTTTTGACGCATACCAAACACCGGTGGTGAACAATGAAACAGTCGTCATCGAGTTATTGGAGGAGAAACTTTCCGCAGACATTGATGGACGGAAGTTTGAAGGAAAAACCGATAGAATAGAACGGCGCGGAGGGAAAAGATATATTCTCGATTACAAAACAGGGTCAAATGAGAAAAATTTTTCTATTTCGTTTAAAAAATTAAATGCCGATGAAAGGTCAACGTGGAGCGATGCCGTCGGGTCTGTTCAATTACCGTTGTATATGATGATGTATTCACGTACAGCAGAAATTCCAATTGATGCCATTACGCCGGCAATTCTCTTTCTCGGGAAAAAGCAATTGACCGAGAAGGCCGAAATGTGTCTGTTTGACACAGATGCTGATGTTGTCGCATGGTATCCGACACTGGAAAAGATCATTCTCTCGCTTGTGGATGAAATTCTTGACATAAAAACGCCGTTTGTTCCGACCGACGATATTGTTAATCATTGTCCGGAGTGCGCTTTCAAATTTATCTGCGGTACACAATGGGCAGCAAAGTATACTGTGTAGTAAGGAAGATGAGATTTCCCAATTCGTTAAAATTTTGGGAATCTAGAATAAAAAAGGAATCAATCTCCACGTGCGTTTTTTGTATTCACCATATTCCGGCAGTAGGTGAGATAACAGGGTTTCTTCAATGCGAATTTTTTCCAACAGCACACAGAGAAGAATGAACCATGCCGGTAAAGAAACGAATGAATGAGATTCTGCTACAAAGGATGCTGAGAGAAGAAGAACAGAAACATACATCGGATGTCGTACAAACTTGTATGGCCCAGTGGTAACCAGGCGAATATTCTTTTTCGGTTCCGGAAAAATTCGCAAATTATCGAGTCGAATGTACACGAGGGATACAACTCCTAACCCACATCCCGCAACAAGCAGCGCCAATGCCGCAACGGTTTTAGGAAAGCAGCCTGTTGTAATAATCACAGCAATCATTGAGAATTGAAGGATGACTAACACAGTAGATTTCATACGAAAATATATGAAAAAGAATTTTTCCGCACTGCTTTTACTTTTCAGCGCAGTGTTTGCACAACCAAATTCCAACGGTGCGGAATTGCAATTGGCGGTAACTAAACTCTCTGTTCTCGGTTCGGTGCTCTATGTTGCTGCCCATCCCGATGATGAAAATACGGCTCTGCTTTCGTACTTCGCCAAAGATCGGTTATATCGCACCGCCTATTTGTCCCTTACGCGGGGAGAAGGAGGACAAAATCTCATCGGCTCGGAATTGGGAACTGAACTCGGCGTCATTCGTACGCAGGAATTGCTTGCCGCACGCCGGATTGATGGAGCAGAACAATTTTTCACACGTGCAATTGATTTCGGTTATTCGAAATCGGCAGAAGAAGCGCTGCGGTTGTGGAATAAAGACAGCGTGCTGAAAGATGTGGTATGGGTTATTCGCAAATTCCGTCCGGATATCATCATCACTCGCTTTTCGCCGACGCAGGGAGGGCACGGTCATCATCTTGCATCGGCAATTCTTGCACAAGAAGCGTTTAAAATTTCCGGCGATTCAACAGTGTTTCCCGAACAGTTGAAATACGTTCGTCCGTGGAAAGCGAAGCGAATTCTCTTCAACGCCTTTCGCTCCGATGAAGCAAACCGGTCGCCACAACATTCCCGTCCACTCAGTATTGATATCGGCGCCTACAATCCGTTGTTGGGGATTTCATATACTGAACTTGCCGGCATCAGTCGTTCAATGCACAAAAGTCAGGGAATGGGGTCACCACAGCGACGGGGAAGTTTCATCAATGATATTATTGTTACCGACGGCGAACCGGCAGCATATGATGTGATGGAGGGGGTAGATGTTAGTTGGAAGAAAGTGAAAAACGGAAAGCAAATTGCAAGAATTATATCACAGATTCAGAAAAATTTTGCTCCGTCACATCCTTCCGGCATTGTTCCGCTACTGCTACAACTTCGTAAAGAATTGATGAAACAGCCGGATAATTTCTGGTGTACCGTCAAAGTGAAGGAAGTGGAATCACTGCTATTATCCACGCTCGGATTTTCAGCGGAACTGATTGCCAACAATCATTCGTACACTAACGGTGATTCGGTCTCGATGACTCTGTCATTGATTAACCGTTCGTCCGTGCAAGTACTGTTTACGCAATGTTTTCTAGAAGCATTCGGTGTGAGTATTACTTCTTATGATACGTTGCGGAATAACCAACGGCTTGAAAAACACGCTTCTGCTATTGTTCCGGCACATCTGCCGTTCACGTCGCCGTATTGGCTGGTCAATGGCCAAAATGAATTTCTCTACTCCATCACAAACCAATCCGATATCGGATTACCCGAAAAGGTATCTCCGCTTACTGCAACAGCAACAATACAGATTCACGGTGAGAGGATTTCGTTTTCACTTCCCCTGAAGTACAAATGGATTGACGACATTAACGGCGAACAGTATCGTTCTGTGGAAATTGTTCCGCCGGTGTCGATTAGTCTGATGGGAAAAAATGTTATCGGAAAGGAATCGGGTCGTTCGTTGATTTCTCTTCGCGTAAAATCGCTCAAAAATAATCTGGCAGGAAGTGTGCGGTTGAGAGTACCAAACAGATGGACTGTGAGCGCTGAACAGCCCTTTGGTCCGTTGATGAAAAATCAGGAGGTCACTATTCAATTCTACGTTCAACCGGATTCTTTTGCTTCCAGCGGTGTATTTGTGGCAGAAGCGGTGGTTGATGGGAAAAGTTTTTCGCAAACGGTAAAACGGATTTCCTATTCGCACATTCCAATACAAACAGTGCTCGAGCAGGCATCGGGAAAATTGCTGAAGATGAATTTACAAAAACGGGGAGAAACGATTGGTTACATTATGGGTGCGGGCGATGATGTGCCGAAAGCTTTGGAACAACTGGGGTACACCGTATCGCTGATTTCCGATGAGGAACTGTTCAACGGCGATTTATCAAAGTACGATGCCATTGTTGCCGGAATCCGCGCGTACAACACGCGCGAGCAACTGCGTCTGTCGAATGCACGTTTGCTCCAGTACGTGGCAAACGGCGGTAGATACATTGTTCAGTATCAAACCATGGAGAAAGGATACACCGATAACATCGCGCCCTATCCGATGGAGATTTCGCGCGAACGCGTCACCGACGAACAGGCGGCGGTAACATTCATTAATCCCAACCATCCATTGCTGACGTATCCAAATCAAATTTCCGAAAAAGATTTTGACGGCTGGGTGCAGGAACGTGGATTGTATTTTGCGAAGACGTGGGATAAGAAATTTGAAACAGTGCTTTCCTTTGCCGATCCGAATGAAAAACAACAAGAGGGGAGCTTGCTCGTTACAGCGTACGGCAAAGGGTATTATATTTTTACTGGTCTTTCCTTTTTCCGTCAATTGCCTGCCGGTGTTGAAGGGGCATACCGATTGTTTGCAAATGTAGTGTCGGTGGGACAATGAAACGATCCTTATACAACGATCTTGCTGATTTCTTTTTTGAGGAAGGGGAGAGAACATCCAGAACGGTCATTGATGAGATAGTTATTGCCGGCGAGAAGATTCCCCGATTCATCAACGAATTCTGGACTGCCAAGCAGCGTCAGGCACACTCGCTCCACGAAATTTCGTACCGCGCATGTTTTAAACCTCAACTTCCGCGATTCTTCATTGAGCGGTTGACTCAGAAAGGCGATGTTGTGTACGATCCTTTCTCGGGGCGCGGCACGACAATTCTTGAAGCGGCGTTGTTAGGCAGGAATGTTGTTGCCAACGATGTGAACCCGTTGAGCACAATTCTATCCCGTCCGCGGTTGTTCGTTCCCACACTGGAGGAAGTGGAACAACGCCTTCATGAAATACCATCGTTGCCGTCCTTCGTTCCTGATATTGATCTTTCAATGTTCTACCATCGCAGAACGTTGAAAGAAATTGTTGCGCTTCGTTCCCATCTTCAAAAAAAGAAGAACGATGCAGTTGATTTATGGATACGCATGGTTGCCACGAACAGATTGACGGGACATTCGAAAGGTTTCTTTTCCGTTTATACACTTCCGCCGAATCAGGCAACATCGCCCGACAGTCAAAGAAAAATCAACGCCAAACGAAAACAGCAACCTGAGTATCGTGATACCACAGCAATCATTCTGAAAAAATCAAAACAACTGATGAACGATGTGACCGATGAAGTTCGTTCAGCACTCAAGAACATTGGAAAACGCGCCACGTTTTTAACCGGTGATGCGAGAAGCACGAAAACGATTCCGTCTTCATCGGTGCAATTAACGGTTACTTCACCGCCGTTTTTGGACGTGGTGCAGTATGCTCAGGATAATTGGTTACGGTGTTGGTTCAACGGCATTGATGCGGAAAAAGTGGGGAAGAACATCACCATGTCGAGAACGATAGAAGAATGGTGCAGTGTGATGGGTGAGGTGTTCGTTGAATTATATCGAATTACCAAACGCGGAGGCTGGATTGCGTTTGAAGTTGGCGAAGTAAGAAACGGAACAATTGCACTGGATGAATTCGTAGTTGAACTTGGTCTTCAGGCAGGGTTTGAGTGTGTCGGCATCATGATTAACACACAGCAATTTACCAAAACGGCTAACATCTGGGGAATTTCCAACAATGCCAAAGGAACAAACACAAACCGTATCGTCATT
>JBFMDF010000168.1:0-5138 GCA_040753935.1 Bacteroidota bacterium
TCATCATACTGTTCAATCACAGATTGCACCTGCAGTTCCAACTCTTTTGTTGTCCGTACAAGGGAAGCATTGAAAATTCCTTTGCTTGAACCTTCAAAGAGAGGTTTCACCATGGCCGGCGTTGGGAAATTTAATACCCGAAGTTCGGAAAGAGAGGAGACAACAGTAAATTGAGGAGTGGGAATTCCATAGTACGATAAAATTTCTTTTGCGCGCGATTTGTCGAGACAAATTCCCAGCGTCAACGGATCGGAACCGGTGTATGGAAGGTTGAGCATCTCCAATATGGCAGGAATCTGTGCTTCACGCGACGCGCCAAATCTCCCTTCAGCAATGTTGAAGACAATATCGGGACGAGATGATCTCAAGCGTTCAAATGCATTGTCGTCAGCTTCAATAAGGGAGACACTATGGCGAAGGGAGAGAGCATCACGAACGGCGTGTATGGTTTCGATGGTATCCCACTCTGCGTAGGCATCAACGCCGGAAGCAAGTTGTGTGTGTGTGTGTGTCGTCGTCTGCGTCAGACTCGAAGGTTGAGAATCTCTCTCGTCAGTCGAGTTCTCATCCTTCTTCACGTTGTAGACTAAGGCTACATCCATTCAAAAGAGTACCAAAAAAACTTTTGGATACCTTTCACTGATTGTTAGACATTATTTCGTAGAACAAACTCTTCGGGAAAAATTTTTCGTTTACTTTTCTGCCAAAGAGCCAGCGATGATCAAACATCGCTCAAAAAACTACTACTAATATACGGAATTAAAACACGTTGTCAAGAGGTATGACGATTTTTCAGCAAAAAATTTTTTGAGAGGGGAAAAAGTGGTACAACAATTGTAGGACAAAAAATTTTAAAAAAAATTTCCGATCACCTAAACGCCCGCTTTAAATTTTTTACGAATGAACCATTGATCTTCATCCAACACGAACAAACGACAACAAGTCCTTAAACACAAACTCAAATTCTTTTCGAATGCTTTTATGTTCGGTGCGCGCAAGAAACGGATCTCGCTCTACAAGATCGAATGCTTCTCTCCGTGCAACATCAACAATGTTCGCATCAGTAACGATGTTTGCAACACGAAATCCCGGCAAACCGCTTTGCCGTGTGCCGAAATATTCTCCGGCACCTCGCAGTGCAAGATCAACTTCAGCAATCTTGAATCCGTCAGTCGTTTCCACCATTGTTTGCAAGCGCTTTTTCATCGCCGCGATATCTTGACGAGCTTGTGCGCGATTGGACGATGTTTGCAGTTGTTTCGTCACATATTTTTCGTCAGTCAACAAAATGCAGTAACTCTGCTCATTTCCTCTGCCGACACGTCCGCGAAGCTGATGCAACTGTGCAAGACCGAAACGTTCTGCATTTTCAATAATCATAAGAGAGGCGTTGGGCACATCAATTCCCACTTCAATCACTGTAGTAGCGATTAAGATATCAATCTTTTTCTCCTTGAACTTCTGCATTAACTCATCTTTCTCATCGGAAGAGAGGCGCCCGTGCAGAAGCCCGGTGCTGAATTCAGGAAATACTTCCTTGCTCAAGTACTCGAATTCCTTTGTTGCCGCTTTCAAATCAACTTTCTCAGACTCCTCAATCAGCGGATAGACAATGTAGGCTTGCCTTCCTTTATGAATTTCGCTTTTCACGAATTCAAAAATTTTCTTTTTATCTTTTTCGGTGCGGATTGCCGTGCGAATCGGTTTGCGGTGTTTCGGAAGTTCATCAATGACCGATACATCCAAATCCCCGTACAGTGTTAATGACAACGTTCGCGGAATTGGCGTTGCCGTCATCACCAGTACATCGGGACTTTGTTTTCCTTTTTCACGCAGTGTGGCGCGCTGGGCAACGCCAAAGCGATGCTGCTCATCAATCACGACGAAGCCGAGGTTGGCAAACTGCACATGCTCTTGAATGAGGGCGTGCGTACCGATCACAATGTGCGCCGTCCCCCTGCGAATATCTTCAAGAATATCTTCACGCAGTTTTTTCCTCTGTCCGCCAATAAGCAAGCGGATATTGACCGGTAAAGAGTGGAGAAAATTTTTTATTGTTCGCCAGTGCTGTTCGGCAAGAATTTCCGTCGGCGCCATTAATGCACACTGGTAGTTGTTTTCAATAGCCGTCAACATAGCAAAGAGTGCAACAATGGTCTTCCCGCTACCGACATCTCCTTGCAGCAGACGGTTCATCGGCACTGGTTTTTGCATGTCGTTGTAAATTTCCTGAATGACCCGCTTCTGTGCATTAGTGAGTTCAAAAGGAAGTGATTCTTTCAACGTTGTTGTCAACGTTCGATTGGTGGTGAATGAAATTCCTTTCAACTCTCCTTTCAATTCGCGCCGGCGATAGGCAAGAAGCAATTGGAAATAAAACAATTCGTCAAACTTCAAACGATGAAGAGCATGGTCTCGTTCGGCATACGACTTTGGAAAATGAATCATCGAAATTGCCGAATGAATGTCCAGCAGGTTATTTCGCTGAAGAATTTCACGCGGAAGATGTTCTGTCAGTACATTCAAATGATTGGTGATAGCGTTTCTCAGAATGCGCCGAAACCCGCGATTGTCGAGTCCAACTTTTCTCAGTTCTTCTGATGAAGAGTACTTCGGAATAATCGCGCCGGTGTGAAGGAGTGAATTCCAATCTGTTTCATCCTCCTCATCTTTTGTTTTCAGCCGGTCAAATTCCGGATGAATAAACTGTACGCGGTTGTATTTGTCCAGTTCAGGAACTGATGAAACAGCAAGAATTTCTCCCGGCGCAAAAGCTTTTTGATACCACTCAATGCCATTGTAAAACACGCAGGTAAGGTACCCCGTATCGTCCTTCAGCGTCAGAAAGAAAATTTTGTTGCGGTTACGCGTACGTTTTGTTTCGGCGCGAAAGACAGAACCGATGACTGTAACTTCGTTCCCTGCTTCAACAAGTTTTGGCAGTTCTTTGATTTTGATGATTCTCGAGCGATCGAGATAATCGTACGGAAAGTAATAGAGCAGATCGTGAATGGAAGTGATGCCGGCGTTGCGCAGCACGGCGGCGCGTGTCGGTCCGATTCCTTTGATGTACTGAAGTTCGTCACTCACCGCTTCACCTCTCATCGTAAGCGCGTCTGCGGACGGAAGGTATCCGGAAGTTTGTAGTAGATGCGCTGTGAAGGTGTAGCAACAATCAGCGAATCCTTCGCCCTCATTTCAACGACGGCATTTTCAAGGTCATTGGGTGAGAAGATGTCGGAATAAATTATCAGACGAAGACCCGCACTATCTTGCCGCACGAATGTTTCCACCAATTGCGCTTTACCAATTTGCGTTTGCCGCGAACGCGGCAGTTCGCGGAACAAACGTTGTTCAAGTAGAACTTGTTGTTCAGAACCTTCTCGCACGATAGTGAATGATCTGGTACGCTCTTCACTTTTCAACAACGCCTGCTGCTGTTGTTGTTCCATCGTCAACGCTTGTGGTTGAACATCGGTCGCTGCAGATGGTTTACGTTCTGCTATCATGACAACTTTTCCAATCAGCCAAATACTCCTTGTCGGAAACCTCGCAGGATGTTCGGCAAAAGTTTCACCTTGTATGTCCTGCATTTTCCGTTTTCGTGTCTGCGAAGCAAATCCTTCTTTTCTTCCTCCCGTTCCTTGAGACGAAGAGGGTTTGACCTGTTCTGATAATGTTCTTGCAGTCGATGATTCAGCGTGTTGTGAGGAGCGATTCTGCCTCGTCTCCGCCGCTCCTTCTCCCGCCGCCGGTTGTTCATCCTGCCTTTTCGATTCATCTGATCTCGTATCCGGTTGGGCAATGGTAACTTCACGACTGTTGAATTGTTTCGGCGCAACAATATCGCTGAACCATAGGTGGTACACACCAATGCCCAGCGCAATCACCACAATTGCCGCGGCAAGACCGATGAATTGATAACGATAGTTTTGCCGAGAGTGTTCATTTCTCAATCTCAACCGCAGTCGCAATTTCAGTTGGTCGCGACCGTGTCTTCGAATGCCGGCAACCAGTTGCATCTCGCGGCGAAGTTTTTCTTTGCACGGCTCACACTCCGCAATGTCAGCATCGAGACGCCGGCGCTCTTCTTCGGAAAGTTGGCCGAGTACATATTTTTCAATAAGTTCCGGATCATCCGTCCAATATGTTTTTTTCTCATTATTCATAATCATCGATCAGCTGGCTTCTATGCTATCCGGCTATGGTATTCCCATCTCAACCAAAATTTCTTCCAGCGCCTTTTTACATTGATATTTTTTCGATTTAACAGTGTCGGCATTGGCAAATTTCATCCTCTGTGCAATTTCATCCATCGAACATTCTTCCCAGTAGAACAACAGGAGCAGTGTTTTACACGGATCGCCTAGTTTCACCAGGGCGGCAGAAATTTTTTTCGATATTTCATCTTCCATCAGAAGATCAATCGGTGAAGAGATATCTTCGGGATCATTCCTTTCCGTAAATTCCGTTGATGTCTCACGTTTCAACTGTGCAAGACGACGACGCCACTTATTCTTCACTACAGCGTAGATAAATGTCGAAAGTTTTGCGCTTTGCTCAAATGTTCCCGCCCGTACCCGCTCCCACACTATGACAACAGCTTCCTGCAGTAGATCGTCCGCATCATCCTCTGTGCCGTTGTTTCTCAAAACATATGATGTCACCATCCGTCTGTTTGCTTCATATAACATCACTAAGGCTTCCTCATCTCCCCTCTTTATCAGGTCGAGGATTTTCGCGTCAACATTGAAAAAGGGGATGGAAGATTTCATTTACCTTTCACTGATGAATATCATTAACGGGTAGAATGTGAACGCTTCAAAGTACAAATAACCATTCACAAATTCCAAAGGAGATATTTATGAACACAGCACTCTATACCGGCGCATTTGAACTGAGGAAATTATATCAACGCCACGCAACTGAAAGTCTCCTTATTGCAGGCTTGATTCATTTCATGGTAATCGGCGGCGTGCAGTTGTATCTGAACGTTTCCGGCACGTCGAATGAAAAAAGTATCATCAGAATTACCCGTGATATTCTTCTCAATCCCCCGCCTCCAATATCACGCGAAGTTATTCCAAATGTTACCGTTTCGGCAGTACCGTCGCCCCTTTCTGTCGGCACACCGATAC
>JBFMDF010000169.1:0-5135 GCA_040753935.1 Bacteroidota bacterium
CATTAATCCCCCGGTTGGCGAAGTGTATCATGCCGTCGAAGGCTCAAAGGGTGAACTCGGATTTTATATTCAATCGCGCGGCGAAGGCCATCCATGGCGGTTAAAGATTCGCTCTCCTTCATTTATGAATTTACAGTCAGTTCCGTTGCTGGTCGAAGGTGGAATGATTTCAGATGTTGTTGCCATCCTCGGCAGTGTTGACCCGGTCATGGGTGAAGCGGACAAGTGATGCTAGTGAAGCAGGAGCTTTCCCTACGTGCGAAAGTCAGCATCGGGCATTTTTTCAAAACAGCCGGCGGCACATTGGTGTTCAAAGCATAGATGAGCACAACAGATATGATTATGCTGTAGTCATTAAAACTACAACGTGCAGTTCAAGATATTTATGATTCCATTATATTCGACAAACCATTAACTTTTCTACGATACCTATACATGCTTACTCAGGAAAACTTACAAAAAGTAGAAGCGCTCTTTAAAAGATATCCGGAAAAAAAGGCGGCTCTTCTTCCCGTGCTGTGGATTGCGCAGGATCAGGAGGGGTGGATTTCCGAAGAGATGATGAAGTACGTTGCCGATCTTGTCGGCGTACCGTATGCTCACGTGTTCGGTGTGGTGACATTCTACACGATGTTCAATGATAAAAAACTCGGCAAATACCACATTGAGGTCTGTACGAACGTTTCGTGTATGCTAAAGGGCTCCGATAAAATCGTCAGCACGGTAGAACGGGTGTGCGGTGCAAAAATTGGACAAACGTCTGCCGACGGAAAATTCACAGTCAGCGAAGTGGAATGTATGGGTGCCTGCGGCGGCGCACCTATGATTGCTATCGGCGAAAACTACTACGAATCTTTGACACCGGAAAAAACCGAACAACTCTTAACAAGTTTAAAGTAACACCGAATACCAGACTTGTTAAGTTTCTCACACTGGACAAGTTTTAATACAAGGTTATGGAAAAATACATTCTCCCAGATATTCCCAATCTTCACCAGATTGACGTCTATGAACAGCATGGCGGTTACACTGCGTTAAAAAAAGCACTGCAAATGAAACCGGATGAAATTATTGACGAAGTGAAAAAATCCGGACTTCGCGGACGCGGCGGCGCTTGCTTCCCTACAGGACTGAAATGGTCATTCATGCCTAAAGGAAATGACAAACCGAAATATCTTGCTGTCAACGGGGATGAATCGGAACCAGGAACATTTAAAGACCGACAAATTTTCGAATTCAATCCGCATGTAATGATCGAAGGAATTCTCATCGGTTGTTATGCAATGGGCATTACTACCGCTTATATTTACATTCGAGGCGAGTACCGCAAATGGGTCAAGATGGTAGACAAAGCGCTTGCCGATGCATATGCAAAAGGGTATATCGGTGAAAATATTCTGGGTACAGGGTTCTCCACAAATATTTACACCCACATGGGCGCTGGCGCATATATCTGCGGTGAAGAGTCTGCATTAATGAACTCTCTCGAAGGCGAACGCGGTTATCCGCGGGTGAAGCCGCCGTTCCCGGCACAAAAAGGATTGTGGGGAATGCCGACAACCATCAACAATGTGGAAACAATGTCAAACGTACCGCTGATTATCAATAAAGGTGCGGAGTGGTATTCAAAAATCGGCGCGCCAAAACATCCTGGTCCAATTCTCGTCGGCATCAGCGGTCATGTGAACAAACCCGGCGTCTACGAAGTACCAACCGGTGTACCGCTTCTCACGCTCATCAACGATCCGCAGTACGGCGGCGGCGTACCCGGCGGAAAGAAAATTAAAGCAGTCATTCCCGGCGGCTCATCAACAATGGTACTACGCGGAGAAAATCTCGAAGGTGTCTGTATGGATGCTGAATCGTTGAAAGCCGCAGGTTCGTCAGTAGGTACCGCTGGACTGATAGTGATGGATGAAGATACCGACATCGTCAAAGTGCTGGCTCGTATTTCTCATTTCTATCACCACGAATCGTGCGGGCAGTGCACGCCCTGCCGCGAAGGAACCGGCTGGCTCGAAAAAATGCTCCATCGGTTCGAACGTAACGAAGCCCGGCAGGAAGATGTTGATTTGCTTGTTGAAGTGGCAAACCAGATTGAAGGAAATACAATTTGTGCGCTTGGCGATGCGGCCGCATGGCCAGTGCAAAGTTTTGTCAAACGCTTCCGTGAGGAATTTGAAAAACGTGCCTGCGCGCCATCGTACAGTGTTTCGGCACTCGGGCATGTGAAAGTTCCTGAAAAAGTTGAAGCGGCATAAGTGCTAACATTCATCAACGCCGATCATTGCATCGGCGTTTTTATTTCACATAATCCTGTGTTCGTTTGAAGAACTCGATCATTGTTCTCATCTTCACATTCCCATTAGTTCTTACTGCGCAGCAGCATCCTCTGCCTGTGGAAAGCGCACTATTGCTCGAATCCGGAAAAGCGCAATTCGATGTCGGCATTGCCCATTTCAGAACTCAGCCGTTTCCTCTTTCCGGTCTCACAGGAAATTTGACAAAAGTCGGTTCTCTTCGATGTGCAATTGCATTGAGCAGATATGTGGAAATCCAAACAGACGGCACATTGGTAAACGTGTTGAGTGTGACAAAGCGGGATTCTGCATTCAACTCCATTCGCACCACCCACAGAAATCCGACAACTGATGTTGGCGATTTTTCTGTCTGGTCAAAGATTGGAATACTCAATGAATATTCTTCCGGTGTCTCCCTTGCAATACGGTTCGGCGTTCAACTGCCGAACGCCAGCAACGAATCTGGTCTCGGCATTGACGAGATGAATTTCTTTTCGTCGCTTCTGGTTGAAAAACATTCCGCAGGAAAATGGACGCTGAACATCGGTTTAGGAATCTTGGGCGACCCGACACAGTTTAGTTCACAACACGACGTCTGCATCTATGCATTTGAATATGCCGTACCGATAAATAACTCTGCTTTTCTCCTCGTCCAAACCGCCGGAAGAATTGGACACAACGGCATCGGAGTGCAACGTCTGGCAAATGGAAAACTTGGCTTCGAAAAGTCGTTCGGCAATGTTGGACTAAAACTGCTCGGCGTTGCAAACTTCTCCCCTGCCGATAATGCAAAAGGAGCAGAATTGTCATTTTCATATTTGTTTCACGCAATTACCATGTAATAACATTCCATGACTATCGTAAAACCTTCAGCACTCAAAAAGGGAGATCTCATCGGCATCATCGCGCCGGCAAGTCCGCCGTCAGTTCCCGAAAAAATTACGAAAGGGGCTGAATATTTAGAGCGACTCGGTTACAGAGTGAAACTCGGAAAGAATGTCAGCAAGGTGTACGGTTACCTTGCTGGAACAGATCAGGAACGTGCCGACGATATTCATGAGATGTTTGCCGATAAACAAGTGAAAGCGGTTATTGCTGTGCGGGGCGGGTACGGCACTCCGCGCCTTCTTCCCCTTCTGAATTTTTCATTGATCAAAAAAAATCCAAAAATTCTTGTCGGCTACAGTGACCTGACGGCATTGCAACTTGCCATCTTCAAAAAAACGGGACTGATAACATTTGCCGGACCAATGGCGGGAGTTGAAATGTGGAAAGAGATTGACCCGTTTACTGAAGAACATTTCTGGAGAATGTTGACCTCAAAAAAGAAATACGGCGTAGTACAAAATCCCGACGGAAAGGAATTCACTTCCCTCAACACCGGTACCGCTTCGGGGCGACTGCTCGGTGGAAATCTTTCATTAATTTCTTCCATCATCGGAAGTCCCTACATTCCTTCCTTCAAAAATTCACTTCTCTTTATTGAAGAGGTTGAAGAAGAATGTTACCGGTTTGACCGGATGATGAATCACCTGCACATCGCCAATATTTTAAAGGAAACCAACGGCGTGATTGTCGGAGAGTTGACCGATGTAAAAGCATCCGATACCTCAAAACCTTTTCTTACCGTTGAGGAGATTTTGAACGATTACTTAAAGCCTCTCAAGAAACCGGTTGTTACCGGCCTGGTGCACGGCCACATTCCGAAAAAACTGACTATGCCGATCGGGATAAAAGGAACGCTGAACGCAAACAAACGAACCCTTTCATTTGATGAAGCGGCGGTAGAATAGTTCAGGATAAAAATCTTCCTAAATCATTGAAAAAGAACGTGGTTGTGTTGACAAACCAAACACTGTTGCTTACATTTGTAGGGAAAATTTTTACGACGTTCTGTTTTGTGAAGGAACAATTTTGCTGAACATTGCTGTTTTCGCCTCGGGCAGAGGATCGAATTTTGAAGCGCTGCATCGTGCAATTCTTACTGAACACATTCCTGCGCAAATCGTTGTTGTCATTAGCAACAATTCTCAATCGGGAGCGCTGGCGCTGGCGCGGTCGCTTTCCATTCCGGCGTTGCACATTAGCCGACGACAATTTGAAAGTGACGAATTGTTCAATCAACAACTTCTCGACACGCTCCGTGCCTATGATGCGCACTTGCTCGTGCTTGCCGGTTATATGAAGAAGTTGGACGCGGCAATTATTCGTCAATTCCGCAACCGCATCATCAACATTCACCCAGCACTTCTTCCCAAATACGGCGGCGAGGGAATGTACGGGATGCACGTGCACGAAGCGGTAATCAACGCAAAAGAAAAATTCTCCGGCGCCACCGTGCATATCGTCGACGAAGAATACGACCATGGCAAGATTTTGCGGCAAGAACAAGTTGCCGTTGACGTACACGACACGCCGGAAACACTTGCGGCAAAGGTGCTGAAGGTCGAACATAAAATTCTTCCCGAAGTAGTACGGATGTATGCTGAAGGCATTTTGCCATAACAGATTTCACTATCACGAAATCATAAAATCAAAAAATAGTTTTACAAAGGTCACCATTGCTTAAAATCTCCCGTGCGCTTATCAGCGTATCAGATAAAACAGGTATCGTAGAGTTTGCTTCAACACTGCATCAACTCGGCGTTGAAATTATTTCTACCGGCGGCACACACGCACTGCTGACCAATAACCATATTCCCGCAAAACAAATTTCAGAAATCACCGGCTTCCCCGAAATTCTCGACGGAAGAGTAAAGACACTTCATCCGGTTGTTCACGCAGGACTTCTTGCAGTACTGGATAATCCTGAACATAGAAAAGAGTTGGAAGAGT
>JBFMDF010000170.1:0-5004 GCA_040753935.1 Bacteroidota bacterium
GGATTACAATTTACTGATAACCTTGTGGTGCGGAGAGATTGGGACAAGGCGCTCTATTGGATTCGGAAATCTGCCGACTTAGGATATGTTCCAGCGAAAGAAATTTTGCCGGATGTTGAACGATACGCCTCTCAACAACAAACTGATTCAACAACTGCGCTGACAATGATCACTCCACAAAGTACTCAATCATATTCCCCCATTCTTCTGGATTTTACAACGGCTGAAGAAGCTGAGCCGGTGAATAGTTTTTCGTTAATTGAAATACTTCGCACCTTAGGCAAACCGTGGCAGAAAAAAATAGCATCGCTTGCCATCGTCAACGACAGTATTCTGTTCCATCTTCTTCTTCAACATGCCGAATGGGGAGTGCCGGAAGAATTTACCGTCATTGGTCGGTGCTATGAAAATGGAATTGCGGTAAAAAAGGATTCCATGCTGGCGCTGTATAACTATGTGCGCGCGGTGCGGTTAGAATCTCGAAGAGCGCCGGCAATGCTTTTCCGTTTGTTAAGTGACGAATCTCTGTGGAAACGAATTCAGCAAAAAGCCGGTCGAGGCGATGCTGAAGCACAGTATCTTGTAGCAAGCATGGCGCTAACCGAAATACTTCCTTCGCAACACAAGGAAGATATTATTTCATTTTTGTTGAAATCGGCTGGTCAGCAATGTGTGCCGGCAATGATTGAATTAGGTGCAGCGTATCTTAACGGGCAACTTGTTCCACAACAACGGGAAAAAGCAATAGAACTATGGATGCAAGCCAACGCGATGGGCAACAAAGAATCATTGGTGCGCTTAGCGTCCGCAACTATATTGACCGGCGCTGGTCCTTTCAGTAGAGATTCTGCGATGAAAATTTTAACCTTAGCAAATGAAGAGGAGTCGTTGCTTGCCGAAGTAACATTGGCATATTGTTATGAAAAAGGAATTGAAGTGCAGAAGAAAATTGCTGAATCGGTCCGCCTGTACCGCAACGCCGCCAACCGTGGCAGCGCCATAGCATTTGCAGCACTCAAACGATTGTATGATTCGGTAAGACCGAAAGAGAAGGAGTTTGAAGTGAAGGAGTGAGTTAAACCGTTTGCCGCAAAAAAAAGGAGTAGATTAATTTTTTTGAATCTTTTCTCTCACAACATACACAAGTATTCCCAATACTGTCATTCCTAATCCCGAGAGCGCAAATCCCCATCCGGTGGACAGCATAATAGAAGCCCAGAGAATAATCGCCGTAATTGCCGGTAGAGGATAGAGCCACATTTTGAAAGGGATGTTTTCTACCCCCAATTTTTTTCGCAATAACATAATTCCTACAGCTCCCCCGATAAATTGAACGAGAATCCTCATCGCAAGAATGGCACGGATGACATCAGCCATTTTAAAAAGCAGACTGAAGACAAGTGCCGCCGCGCCTAACCACAAAAGAGAGATGTGCGGAAAGTTTTTTGTCGGGTGAACCTTTGCCATGATGGAAAAGAAATTACCGTCTAATGCTGCCGCGTACGGAATTCTCGAATAGCCAAGCATCACAGCAAACAACGAAGCAAAGGCTATCCACAAAACAAGCACTGTAGCAATAGTAGCAGCCGTTGTTCCGTACAATCGCTCAATAAGCGTGCTGACGATAAACTGGGATTCTTTCGCTTCCTGCCAGGGAATAACACCGATAACCGCAAATTGCATTGCCAAGTACAACACTGCAATGCCAAGAATCGAAACAAAAATTGCTCGGGGAATATTTTTCTCCGGTTCCCGAATTTCAGCACCGAGATGATTGACATTGTAGTAGCCGAGATAAGAGTACATCGTCTGCACCGTTGCCTGTCCCAATGCGACCCAGAATGCCCATGTAAAATCCCATGCGCCATCGGGATATGCAAATGCGAGTTTCGAATCAAAGTGCCATAACCCGCCGGCAATGAACCAGAACATTGTTGCGAGAACACCAATCCACAGTGCGACAGAAATTTTTCCGACTGTGGAAATTTTTCTGTACAACAGCATCGTCAGTATAATAACAAGTGTGCCCGAAGCAACGCGGCGTGTTACGTTGTCGAGGGGAATGATGTAGGAAAGGTACTGCGCAAAACCGATTGACCCCGATGCAATTACCAACGGTGCTTGAATCATTGTTTGCCAAATAAAAAGAAAAGACATCAGGTGTCCCCATTTTGCTCCGTATGACTCACGGAGAAAAACATAACTGCCGCCAGCACGGGGAAGTGCGGCGCCGTACTCTGCCCAGATAAACCCGTCAATGAGTGCAAGAAGTGCTCCTGCAATCCATGCAGAAATATGTTGCGGTCCCCCCATAATGCCGATGACAATAGGAAGTACCACAAATGGTCCTATGCCGACCATATCGATCATGTTGAGAGCAACCGCCTGAGTGAGAGAGAGTTCTCGCTTCAACAATTCTTTTCCATGATTTGACTTGCCAATGTGCATTCAATTCTCAGAAATGAGTGATGAATATGCCCGGTTGCCGAAGAAGGTATAGTTTTTTTCTTCATACGGTGTGTTTGACAATATTGCATGAATGAAACCGTTTCGTTCAACCAACACGGTATGTAAGATTAGGGTATCAGGATTCGTGTGAATGATAAAACGAGCGCGGCCGTTGAAAGTGGAAAATATCCGAATGGTTGAATCTTGACGCGATGTGAATTCTGTATACTGTGCAAAACTTTGAATCATCCGCTGTGTTGCGCGATATGTACCACCGGTTGGTCCGACAACTTTTTTTCCGTTCAACACAATTTCACGATCGTCGTAAGCAATGACAACGAGTGTCCGTTCTGTATCGTCTTGGAGCCAATGAAATAATTTTATCCCGTGTTGAAGCGAATCGTCGAAACTGTAGTTTGCATCGAGGTACGCAATGCGTGAAATAAAAGCCGGAATTGTGTCGAATGCATTGACAAATCCAGTAATAAAACTTCCGCCGCCGCTGTGAGCACTAAGTGTTACATCAAGCGGATTTCCGGTTTCAAACCGAATGTAATTAATGATTCGTGCGATGTGGGCAGCGTCATCCGAGATCTTCTGTCGCCAGGCGGGCCAACTTTTTTCTTTGCTTTCAACATAGGCAACAATAATATTTTTGTCGGATAATTTACGGCGAATAAATCTTGTTTGAGCGGCAATGTGTTGAATGTCGAAGTGCCAGTCCATCCCTGTGCTGAATTTTTTACCGGCGGTCATTTCAATAGCATTGCCATTGGGAAGTGCGTAAATAATCAGTTGAGTTGTTTTATGCTCATCGATAACCGCAGGGAAGTTGATCATGACACGAGTGTTGGGTTCAAAATGGAAATAAACGTTGCGCTCATCGCCAGTGAAATCATTTCTGGTAAGACATGATGAGAGTAATAAAAAAGCGCAACAGAATACTATTGCGCTTTGAATATTTCGGTATGCAAGAGGCAAAAGTTACTTCTCCAGAATTTCGAACAATTCTGAAAGTTTAGGGATAAGAATGATTTCGGTTCGTCTGTTTTTTGCCATTGCTTCGGGAGTATTTGCCGGATCAACCGGATAGTACTCACTTCGTCCTGAAGCGGTGATGCGTTTCGGATCCATTTTGCCTTCAGTTGTTAAATAGCGAACAACCTCTGTAGCACGAAGTACACTCAAATCCCAATTATCTTTTATTGAGCCGAGATTTTTTACCGGTTGAACATCGGTGTGTCCTTCAACAAGGATGGAGATATCGGATTGTTGATTGAGCACGGCGGCTAATTCCTTTAAGGCTTCTTTTCCACGTTTATCGATATCTGTGCGCCCTGTTGAAAAGAGGAGTTGGTTGGAGAGCGAGACATACACACGCCCGTTCACAATATTGATGGACAAACCACTGCTGGTGAAGCCGAGGAGTGCATCGTTGAGACGCGCTTTTAACGCATTCAGTGCAGAATCACGTGCGGCTAAACGCTTTTGCAACTCCATCACTTTTTGTTCGCGTCCGACAAGATCTTTTTGGAGTTCAGCAAGTGATGAGTCGCGTACGGCGAGTGCCTCTTCATAATCTTTCAACTTTTGTTCGCGCAATGCGACGTCACGTTGTAACGCTTCAAGATTGCTGAGCAACCGTTTTATCTCTGCTGTATTTTTTGACTTCGATTGTTCATAATTTTGTTTCAGCATGTCCAGTTCGTTTTGCAGAGCACGGGTTCTTTCGATAAGAGTATCACTCATCAATTCAAGCTCAGCAATTCTTTTGTTCTTAGTTGTAACCTGAGAATTTAGTGATGATGTATCTGAAGTTAACTGAGATATTCGAACATTCATTTCCGCTACAACATTTTTGAGAGAATCGAGCGAGATCTGCAATGCATCGCGCTGTGCTTGCATTTCTTCAAATTTGCCGAGTGTAACACACGCAGAAAACAAAACAGGGAGTGCGAATGTGAGAAATAGGGCGGACTTATTCATTGGTCTTCCTTTCGTTGGTGAAAGAAATGAAACTTTGAAGTAGGTATTCCTTTTAGATCTAAAAGGGAAAAACGAAAGGGACGTTAATCACGTCCCCTTAAAATGTTGTCGGGGTGAGAGGATTCGAACCTCCGGCCTCTTGGTCCCGAACCAAGCGCTCTAACCGGGCTGAGCCACACCCCGAAGCTATGCGGAGAGGGAGGGATTTGAACCCTCGGTACGGCTTTTCAACCGTACGGCGGTTTAGCAAACCGCTGGTTTAAGCCACTCACCCACCTCTCCTTCATTTTTACAAAACAAAGATAAGAAAAATGATTAACCTTTGCAATGAAGAAGCAAAATTAGTTATAGGTTATCTTAGCAAATCGATTCTCAAATACTTTGAGAGTTTTTGGGCTGTACTTTTTCCATACCATATTGTTAACGATGTATAAATGTATAATTTGACGTCATGCTACAACTATACAGTAAACATGCAATGAACTTTCTTCGGTGATGAATTACTTCCCTTCATTTACCAAGTTTGACATTTGGACCTAAGGAATGCTGTAGTGTTCAATAAATATATCT
>JBFMDF010000171.1:0-4969 GCA_040753935.1 Bacteroidota bacterium
AGCAAAGTTCAGCGTGCCGATTGACCTCATTGGAACTCCGTTTCAACTTCGCGTCTGGAAAGAGTTGAAGAACATTCCTTACGGTACCACTATCTCCTACAAACAACTTGCGCGCCGCGTCGGCGTGCCACGCGGATTTCAAGCGGTCGGCAAAGCAAACAGTTGCAATCCTGTACCGATTATTATTCCGTGTCATCGTGTTATTGGTACCGATGGCTCACTCACCGGCTATGCGGCAGGAATTAAGACGAAAGAATTTCTCCTGAGAGCAGAAGGAGCGTTGCTCGTTTAAGTTGCGGCTGTTGTACTTTCACGTTTCACGATGAAAGGTACTGTTTGCCGTTCAACCCCTGGAACTGTAATCCTGAAACGTAAAAACGTTCTGCCTTCACGTTGCTTCCACTTGCGAATTTCCGTATTTTATTCCAGTAGTCTTTTCAATAATTCTTCTTCTTCTCACGAACGTAGAAATTCACTTGGCATTACTCGATCAATTAAATCCTGTTCAGCAGCAGGCGGCTTCTGTCATTGAAGGTCCGGTGATGATTGTTGCCGGCGCAGGCAGCGGAAAAACCCGCGTGCTGACGTACCGCATAGCGCACTTGCTCGAATCCGGTATTCCACCATATGAAGTTCTCGCACTCACGTTTACCAACAAAGCGGCGAACGAAATGAAAGGGCGCATTGAACGTCTCATCGGACATCAGGCGCGCAACGTGTGGGCAGGAACATTTCATTCCATCTTTGCACGCATATTACGCCAGGAAGCAGAATCGCTCGGCTACTCCCGTTCGTTTACTATTTATGATACGGAAGATTCACTGAACGTCATCAAAAATATCATGACGTCACTGAATATATCGCAACAGCAGATACATCCGCGAACGGTGCAATCGCGCATCAGCGGCGCCAAGAATCAGATGATGTCGCCGAAAGCGTATGATGAAATTGCTAACACTGTTATTGAACAGCAGGTTGCCGCGATCTTTGCGGAGTATCAGCAAAAACTGCACGCCAGCAATGCAATGGATTTTGATGATTTGCTGTTAAAACCAATTGAACTCTTCACGAACTTTCCCCGCACATTGGAAAAATACCAGTATCGGTTTAAATATCTTCTTGTGGATGAGTATCAAGATACCAATCGCGCGCAGTACGTGCTGATTAATCTTCTGGCAAAGAAATTTAAAAACATCTGCATTGTCGGTGATGATGCACAAAGTATTTATGCCTTTCGCGGCGCCGACATTAGAAATATTCTCGACTTTGAACGAGACTATCCCGATGCGAAAGTATTTCGGCTTGAACAGAATTACCGCTCCACGAAGACTATTCTTGCGGCGGCGGATTCTGTTATCAAGAACAATCGGCATCAAATTCCGAAAACGTTGTGGACGGATAATCCGACCGGCGAGAAAGTAAAAGTGATTGAAGCCGATGATGACAAGATGGAAGGATTGCTGATTGCACAGAAGATTGAAGAGCACGTCAGCAAAGAAAAACTCAACTTAAAAGATTTTGCGATTCTGTACCGCACTAATGCGCAATCGCGTTCCATTGAAGATGCGCTGCGCCGTGCGGGCATCCCGTACGTTATCGTCGGCGGCATTGAATTTTACAAGCGGAAAGAAATTAAAGATGTGCTCGCCTACCTTCGTCTCATCGTCAATCCGAAAGATGAAGAGAGTCTGCTGCGCGTCATCAACTATCCGCCGCGCGGCGTTGGTGAAACAACAATTAATAAATTAATTGAGCAGGCAACAAAAACTCATGCATCGCTTTTCGATGTTATTTCAAACGTGCATGTTCTCAACTCGATTTCGGAGCGAACGAAAACTATACTGAAACAATTTGTGAACATGCTTAAAAAATATATTGAGTTGAAGTCCTCCATGTCTGCCAGTGAAGTTGCGCGTGCCATTGTTGACGAACTTGGTATTTTACGAATGTATAAAGAGGAACAGACGCCGGAATCTTTGTCGCGGTGGGAAAATATTCAAGAACTGCTTTCTGCCATTACTGAATTTGTCGACTACCACAAAGAGAAGGGAACGCTCGAAAATTTTCTCGAAGAAGTGTCGCTTGTTTCGGCTGTTGATCAAATGCCCGATCAGCGCAACTCGGTGACGATGATGACGCTGCATTCAGCGAAAGGGTTGGAATTTCCGGTGGTGTTCATTACCGGTATGGAGGAAGGATTGTTTCCCCTGTATCAAATGTCGCTCGATGCCAACGAGTTGGAAGAAGAACGCCGCTTGTGCTATGTGGGAATGACACGCGCAATGAAACAATTGTACCTTACCTTTACACGTGTGCGCTACAGGTTTGGCGATGTTACGTATCCGGTACAATCGCGGTTTCTTTCTGAGATACGTGAATCATTGGTAGAGAGAGAAACACCGCACAAATCGCTCCACGCCTCTGAGACAATTTCTACCTTGTCGGCCGCTCGTCAGCGTTATCAACACGCCGTGAAGACAAAGAAAAAAATACGCAGTGACGGGTTTAGTCCTGATGAAGAAATTGATTATGAAAATCATTCGCAGGAGGAAATTCGCCTGCAAGTTGGTGTCTATGTTGAACACGAAGTATTTGGAAAGGGGAAAGTGACTCATCTGAGCGGCAAAGGAGATTCTGCCAAAGCAGTCGTTCACTTCAACAAGGTGGGACCGAAAAATCTGATGATCAAATTTGCTCGTCTTAAAGTTTTGGGCGTTGAATGAATTCTACCGCATCGTCGCCAGTTGTACAAAAAATCGTAACACTGCTGGGTGTTATTCTGTTCTGTTACGTCGTCAACATCTACTCGCACATTACGCTTATTGCGCCACACCTTTCTGTGTCTTCGTTATTACCGGCGCAAACATTTGAACGCCACTTCTGGCAATTTGTGTTTGGGTTTACTGCCATCGTGATGTTATCGCGCGGCCATCTGTGGAGTTTCGGCATCAATTCTAAGAATCTGAAACAGTCAATGAAATGGTTAGTGTGGTTATACGTGGCGATGGTAAGCGTGACGTTCTTGTCGAGAATGATGGATGTTGATTTGTTACCAATAAAAAAAGAACAACTTCCTTCGGGCATCGGCGGTACAATGCTGATACTGTTGATGTATTGGATGTCGTCTCCTGTTGCAAATCAAATTCTCTTTTTTGGCGTTGGGCAGACGTTGTTGATGAAACAATTCGGCGATAACGGAAAAGTAGCCGGTGTTCCGCTGACAGTGTATATTGCCGCTATACTCTTTTCGATATTTGGCACCGATTCGTCTTTTGCGGTCGGAAATCTTTCATCTCTTACTACATTTGTCGTCGGACTGTTTTGCGGCATTGTGTACTGTAAGACCGGGAGTCTCATCACGCCAATGCTTGGTCACGCGTTTGTGTTTGGGTTTCCATTGGTCATTGAACTTCTTTCTTCACGAATTTTGTAATGAAAAAATTTCTTTCAGCATTTCCATTCATTGTATCATCATTGTTTTCGCAGTCCTACGGACAGTCTCATCTGTCGTTAGACGAGACGCCGATTGCTGCTGTGGGGAACATCGTCATCACACAGAAAGAATTTCTATCGCGGTATGAACTGACGCCTGGTCTCTACCGGCAAAAAACAAATCTTGAAACAAACAAAACCGAGTTTTTGCTTTCTCTGATTGCCGAAAAATTACTTGTGCTGAAGGCTCAGCAAGTAGGAGTGGACAATGATTCAACGCTTACTAACGCTGTGAAGGAAGTTGAACGCCCATTGGTGCGCGACGAATTGTACCGACGGGAAATTAGTCAGAAGATTTCTCTCACCGAACAGGAAATTCAATCGGCGTTGAAACGTGCCATGGTTGATATGAAAGTATATTTTCTCTATGCAAAGACGAAAGAAGGTGCAGATTTTCTCTACGCTCGCCTGCAACAAGGGAAACCGCTGGAATCATTTTCGTTTGCCAATGATACCACAGGCGAATTTGAAGGACCAGATTCCGCTGTTGCCCGATGGGGAGATGTTGATGAAAGAATGGAACACGTCGTGTATTCATTAAAACTAAACCAAACATCCAAACCAATCCACTTAGATGACGGTTGGTACATCGTTAAATTGATGGGGAAGACAGTAACCATTGTTGAAGGAGAGAAAGAAAAGAAAGCATTGCGCGAACGAGTGGAACAAACATTGCGCAGACGGAAAGAACTTGCGCGAATGACGGAGTATATGAATACAGAATTGCGAGAAACACGAACCGAAGTACATGCGCGTTTACTGAAAAGCATTGTTGTTCATCTGTGGAATTATGTTCAGAAGCGATTCCCGCAACGGTCGGATTCTACATTGTTCTTTGTTGATCAGGCAGCAGTAGAAAGCGTACGAATTGAACTCGGCGATTCAATAAAGATGACCTTTGTAACATTTCCCCATGCAACATGGACGACGGAAGAAACACTTGATAAAATCCGCATCACCAATTTGGCTATTCGAAATCCGACGTTGAGAAAAATTCGCACAGACATTGAACAACGATTAAAAGATATCATCGATCAAGAATACATTACAGAACTTGGCTACAAAAAGGGGCTTCACCACTCAACTGCCGTACACAACGATTTGAAATTGTGGCGAGAGGCATACACGGCACAGCATCTCCGCAATATTGTGGGTGATACGATTTCTGTGGAGCCGTGGGAGATAGAGGAGATTCGTAAAATCTTTCGCTCCGATACCTCTCTTGTTAATAACACTGCAACTGCGGCGGCAAAGATGAAGGAAATTAAAATGGCGGAATCGCTTAACAAACTGGTTGGCGCTACTGCTAATTCGGTTGCCATTACCTTTTACAAAAAAAATTTTGATGCGATGAAAGTTACCGCTATTCCATCAATGGTTTTCAGATTTCTTGGGTTTGGCGGTAGGATGTTTGCTGTGCCATTTGTTGTGCCGCAAACAGGATGGATTCAGTACTGGAATGATAGAAAGTTAATCT
>JBFMDF010000172.1:0-4942 GCA_040753935.1 Bacteroidota bacterium
TTGCCGATGCCATTGTGTACGGCTTAAGTTTGTACGCAATCGGTCATTCCATTGAAAAGAAAAAGTCGGTAGCAGCAATCAGCGGTTACTTTCAATTCATGCTTGCTGGTATTGGCTTTGTGGAAGTTGTGAGAAGATTTTTAGGTTTCGGTGAAGTTCCGACATTCGAAATGATGATTGGTATTTCAGTCTTCGCTCTCCTTGGCAATGCGGCAAGTTTGTATCTGCTGCAAAAGAGTAAAAGCAAAGAAGCCCACATGCAGGCAAGCATGATTTTTACTTCGAACGATGTCATTGTCAATATCGGAGTGATTGTCGCAGGTATTCTTGTCTATCTCACCGCCTCAAATCTTCCCGATTTGATTGTCGGCTCCGCAGTATTTGTTCTTGTCGCTCGCGGGGCATATAGAATTGTACAGTTAGCAAAATAAAATGTATGCATAACATCATTCTCACATCAATAATAACGTGTCCTTACTGTAGCTTTCAACAAGAAGAAACAATGCCTACGGATGCATGTGTTCATTTCTATGAATGCACCTCATGCAAGAAAATGGTGAAACCGAAACAAGGCGATTGCTGTGTGTTTTGTTCGTACGGTACTGTGAAATGTCCTTCGAAACAACTGGATGAATTACAAGAGGAGTAAAACCATGTCCCATACACTCACTCAACAAGTCTTACCTTGTTCACACGAACACAAACCGATTATCCACCACTCGCATGCACATGGAAAACATGAACATCACACACATGAAATAGATGTTCATCGCCCGCAGCAGCGGCGTGCGTTATTGATATGCGTTGTGCTGACGGCGGTGATGATGGTTGTAGAGTTTGTTGCGGGATATTTAACCGGCAGTTTGATGCTGGTAAGCGACGCCATTCACATGCTCTCGCACGCAACAGCGCTTGGTGTCAGTTTACTTGCCGTTGTGTTGGCGCAGAAAAAAACGAACGATCATCTTCCCTTCGGTCTTTACCGAGTGGAAATTCTCGCTGCGCTTTTCAACGGTATTGGTCTTGCGGGCTTTAGTATCTGGATTGTATATGAAGGAATCCTTCGCATTCTTAATCCTGTAGATATCCTCGGTCCTGAATTGACAGCAGTTGCGCTTATTGGTCTCGCCGTAAATCTAACCACTGCCGTCATCTTGCAGAAAGCAGGGCTTGAAGATTTAAATACCAAGAGCGCTTTCCTGCACATGCTTGCGGATACGTTTTCTTCCGTTGCCATCGTTATCGGCGGAGTTATTATTTCGTTTACAAACTGGGTTATTGTTGACCCGATTCTTAGTATGGCTGTTGCCGTGCTTGTCGCTCGCTGGTCGTGGAGTTTGCTGCGTGATTCAGTGCTGATTCTTCTTGAGCGCAAACCGGATAATGTGAGCATCAGTAAAATTCAAACTGAACTTAAGGCAGAATTCCCGACGATTAAAGATATTCATGACTTACATATCTGGGAAATCACCTCCCAGTTCGTCTGCCTTACCGCTCATATTGTTCTCGATGATATGAAATTAAGCGAAACACAACGCATCCGGTCAAGCATCATCGAGCACCTTGAACATCATTTTGGCATTGCACACGCTGTTATTCAGGTGGAATGTTGATAAACGTGTACTACAAACAAGGTGACTCTTTCACCATGTTTCATTCAACCGCTTAACACAAGGAAGATAAAAATGAAACTCGGAGTCATTATCGAAACAAACGATCCGGAGAAAGCATGGAATGGCGTACGCTTTGCAAATACTGCGCTAAAGCAAAAGCACGAGGTAAAAATTTTTCTCATGAGCGCCGGTGTTGAAATCGAAAGTATCACTCATCAAACATACAATGCCAAAAAACAGATTGATGAATTTGTTGAGAACGGTGGGACTGTGCTTGCGTGCGGTACTTGCATTAAATCAAGAAATCAAAAAAGCACTGATGTTTGCCCCATTTCAACAATGCAGGATTGTTTAGCGATGGTTGAATGGGCAGATAAAGTGGTCACATTCTAAATCCAGATATGCCAAATCTTACCTTTGTCCGCCTTTGGCGGAAGATTTGGCATCTCTTTGTTCTCCGGGAACTTCTTTCGCTGTTTTGCGTCATGCAGGTATAGGCACTAATTACTATGACAAAAGAAGAGCAACAGGAATTCAAGACATTAGTTCTCCCCCACTTGGAAGAGTTACATCGTACTGCGTATCATCTCTGTCATGTACGATGCAATGCTGAAGACCTTGTCATGGAAGCCATCACCAAGGCATGCGAAAATTTTCATTCCCTTAGAGAAAAAACAAAGGTAAAACACTGGCTGCTGCGAATTCTCAGCAATACATTCATCAGCGTATATCGCTCTCAAAAGAATGCGCCAATGGTTGAATATACTGAAACAACAAACGACGATGACGGCACATTTTCTTTGTTCGAACAACTATCGCAGCCGTTTCTGTTATGGTGGGGAAATCCTGAACGCGAACTTATCAATAAATTGATGGATGAAGAAATACAAAAAGCGATCAGCGAACTTCCTTTCGAATTCCGGATTGCCGTTGTTCTCTGTGATGTTGACGGATTGTCCTACGATGAAATTTCCAAAATGATAGATGTTCCAATCGGCACAGTCCGAAGCCGGATTGCCCGAGGAAGATCGTTGCTGCAGAAAAAACTATATCACTATGCCCAGGATTTGGGTCTTACTCACACTGGGAGACATCACCATGAAAAAGCAAAAGAACTCCATACAGAAGATCAGTTGTGAAGAAGCAATTCAGCGCATCTTCCCGTACATCGACGATAACCTGCGCGGCACATCGCTGGTAGAACTTGAACACCATCTTGAAGCGTGCCGCCATTGTTTTGATCGAGTAGAATTTGAGAAACTTCTCAAGTCTCGTCTTCGCCACCTAAAGATAGAAGTACAGCCTGAGAGGCTTCAAAAGAGAATCGAAGAATTGATTGCACAATTTTAATTCCATTCGTTTCGTTGAGAACGTTAGTCTGGTCGCTATTCAACACCTACATCTTATCACACTTGAGGGAGGGCTTTATGATTCTTGTCCGCGATGTATTTCAACTAAAATTCGGAAAAGCCAAAGAGGCAAAAGAACTTGCTCGTGAAGGAGCGGCGCTTGAAAAAAAACTCGGTTACGGAGTCAGCCGTTACCTGACTGATTTAACAGGAGAGTATTACACACTTGTAATGGAATCAACGTACGAAAATTTAGCCGCTTTCGAAAAAGCGCTGAAAGAAATTCTCAATGCAGAGGAATTCAACCGATGGTATCAAAAATTTGTTCCGCTGGTCGAGTCGGGACGAAGGGAAATTTTTACCATCGTTGATCAGTAGTGCTTACTTATCAAAAAAATTTCTAACCAATCAGTGAAGTACCGCGTGTACGTCTTCGAGACTCCATGCACGCGAACGGAAATTTTCACTATTCCGGAGAATGCCTCGCACTGTTTTTACCGTTGTCCTTAGCGTCGCAGAAATTTTACGGTACATGGCTTGAGCATACATCTTTCACATATCGAAGGGTAACCACATGGCAATCGTTGCTTCCAGCGCAACAAAAGAAGAATTGCGCGACAGAATTTTAACTGCGGTAACAGAGATGTACTCCGATGTCGCCTCTTGCCCAACAAAAATATTCCATTTTCCAACAGGCCGCATGGCGTGCGAATTTGTCGGATATCCAGTGGAGGAGTTAAACAGCATTCCGACAACCGTTCTTGAATCATTTGCCGGCGTCGGTTATCCATTCAAAGCCAATGTCATTCATCAAGGCGATAGTATTCTTGATATTGGATCCGGCTCTGGAACAGACCTCCTCATTGCCGCATTCAAAACCGCTTACCAAGGAAAAGTGTATGGTCTTGATATCACCGACGCAATGATTGAAAAAGCTAAAGCCAATATTTCCGGACATGGCATAAACAATGTTTCAATCCTGAAAGGAAACGCTGAATCAATACCGTTGCCAAATAATACTATTGATGTAGTAACAAGTAACGGGGTAATTAACCTTGTGCCGGATAAAGCGGCAGCATTTCAGGAAATTTTTCGTGTTCTCAAACCCGGCGGCTACATTCAAATTGCCGACATTGTGCTGAGAAGCAATCTTTCGGAAAAGTCTAGAAATAATCCGCAGCTATGGGCAGAATGTATTGTGGGCGCAATGCCGGAAGAAACATATTTGAACATCATTGAGGAAACTGGATTTCATACCGTTTCGGTGCTGGAGCGAATCGATTATTTCAAAAATAGCGCAAGCGATTCCACAAAGAAAGTTGCTCGACAGTACGGTGCAATTTCTATTGTACTTTCAGCACAAAAACCATAACAATGTTTCCATAGTCATTAATAAACTCACGCCGTTGAATACATGCATCCCGGGACATGTACGCATCGGCAAATACCATCACCTATACACAATCACTACACTCGAAAGGATTACCCTATGCCTACTTATCCCATACAAAAAATTCCCGGTGCACTCTTGTTGCTCTTTTTTATCCTTACAAGTTTATCCACTTCCGCTGTAGCACAAGGGAAAAAGACTGCCAAAGAAAAATCATTGTACGATCGGCTCGGAGGCACCTACGCTATTGCCACCGTTGTTGATGACTTCATTGAGCGATTGCTTGTGAATGAAGTGTTGAATGCAAATCCTGCTATTAAAGAAGCGAGAGACAGAGTGCCCAAAGCAGGTTTAAAGTACAGAGTAACATCATTAGTCTGTCAGGTTACCGGCGGTCCAGAAAAATATGCGGGACGCTCAATGAAAGAAGCGCACAAACATCTCAACATTACGGAACGTGAATGGCAGGCATTAGCAGAAGAGTTTAAGAAATCGCTAGATCACTTTAAGGTGCCAGAAAAGGAACAACAAGAACTTTTTGCTATTGTCAATTCCACAAAGAGTGACATCGTCACTGTCGTTGCCAAATA
>JBFMDF010000173.1:0-4926 GCA_040753935.1 Bacteroidota bacterium
TACCTCTCACGCTCAAGAGGAACTTTCAATGGGTTTTTTCCCTTCGCGCCATCATTGCCGCACCGACAATTGCCACCAGCAAAATAACCGATGCAACTTCAAACGGCAGCAAGTGCGTCGTTACCAAGGCGTCGCCAATCTCCTTCGATGTAGTTTGCGCCGCAATATCACTTGCTCGCTTACTCACAAACCAATCAGACGTCCAATACATTGCTGTTAACAATCCTACAAGCACAGCAACAAGAATGCTTGCCGGCAGAATGTGCAGTGTGCCGGTCTTCAAGTCAACGCTGACGGTGTTGTTGGTCAACATCACACCGAACAACAGCAGTACAAGAATTCCGCCGACGTACACCAGCAGTTGCGTAACCGCAAGAAAATCAGCGTTGAGCAGAACATACAATCCTGCCACACCGAAGAATGTGAACAACAGCGAAAATGCCGAGTACACAATTCTGCGTGAAAAAACCACCACTGCCGCCGAACCAACGGTGATGGTCGCAAAGAAGTAAAAAACTATTTCGTAGAGTGTCATGATGAGATTTTCAAGATTGCAAGATTACAAGATAATCCCCTACTTATTATCCCCATCCTTTGAAGGGGGTACGGGGGAAGCATTTGGTGGCTCCGGATTCTGCACGGGTGATTGCTGAGCCGGTGCGGCCACAGGCGGATTTGTCGCGGCAGTTACTTTTGCCGCCGCAGCTTGTGCCGCTGCCTGTGCTTTCTTTGCCGCTTGCTCTTGTTCGTACTGCTTTACTTTTGCACGAGCAGTTTCTACTTCCACGGGCGTCATGGTTCCAAAATGGTAAATTAAATCATGTCGATCGTACTCTGAAAATTCATACACATCGGTCATCTTCAAACATTCCGTTGGGCAAGGATAAACACACAATCCACAGTAACAGCATTTGGCAATATCAATATCGAATTTGGTAACGTAAATTCTCTTTTTCTGTCCCGTTGATGTTGTGCCAAGGTCAACCGTCGGCGGCGCTTTCAACACTTCAATATCAATACAATCTACCGGACAGGCCTTCGCGCAAAGTTCGCACCCGATGCAGTCATCGAAATTCATATACAACCGGTTGCGCACGCGTTCAGGCATCGGTTTCTTCACATGCGGATATTGTAGTGTTACCGTCGGAGAAACCATTTGTTTAATGGTCACTCTCATCCCGATGATTGCTGAACTGACTGCGCGGTAAATGTTGCTGAAATATGTTGCTATTGCTGTCATAGTTTTTTTCTTCTCAATTGTTCTGGCGTTCAACTCCAGAACAGGATCCTGTGTAGCGGTCATAATATTTTTCTTTGTGCCGCTGCGGTAAATTTACATCACCATAATAAGCCCGACGGCAAGAATGCTGAACAAGGCAAACGGCGTTAGCACTTTCCACGACACATACATCAGTTGGTCGACCCGCAAGCGCGGCAGTGTCCATCGAAGCCAGATATTCAAAAAGACAAATGCCATACCCTTCACCACAAACCAGAATGCGCTCCAGAGCGGACCGCTCATAAAACTTCCAAAAGGACTTGTCCATCCGCCGAAGAACATAATGACGGCAACCGCTGAAACTAAAAAGAGATTTGCATATTCAGCAAGGTAAAAAATAGCGAACTTCATTCCGCTATATTCTGTATTGTAGCCCTGCACTAATTCAGATTCCGCTTCCGGCAAATCAAAAGGCGTTCTGTTTACTTCCGCCATAGACGAAAGAAGATACACGACAAAGAGAATAATCATGAAGGGCATGAGAAGCAGTTTTTGTCCGAGCGGAAAGTTACCGCCGAGAATTAACCAATGCTGAATTCCCCCATCCTGCATTTGTGTCATCGTCTGCATATTCATCGTACCGTACACCATCACCACACCGAGAATAGCAAGAACGCCGGGAATTTCGTAACTGACAATTTGTGCCGCTGACCGAAGCGCTCCGAACAACGACCACTTATTGTTTGATGCCCAACCGGACATTAACAATCCGACAACAACAAGCGACGAAACAGCCACCATATAAAAAATTCCCAAATCAATGTTACTGCCGATGTAGGCACTGCTGAACGGCAGAACAGCAAACGAAGCGTACGTACCGACGAAGACCAGATACGGTGCAAGAATAAAGAAAAATTTATCCGCCGCCGCGGGAATAATATCTTCCTTCTGCAGCAGTTTCACCATATCGGCAATGGGCTGTAACATACCGTGAAAGCCGGTTTCCATATACGCAAGACGGTTCTGAATATGCGCTGCCATTTTCATTTCGCCGTAGAGAACAACCAGCGCATACACAAGAATGAAGACGAGCGGAACAAGCGCAAGCAGAACAGTGATGACTACCGGATTTTCTAATAACGAGTTGATGAATTCCATTGGATATCTTCTTTTTGATTAAATCGTTTCAGGTCTCAGGTAGCGGTAACAATGTTTACGTGAAACCTGAATCGTGAAACCTAAACACAGCATTATCTGTCCACCTCTCCCAGCACAATATCAATACTGCCGACGATTGCCACAAGATCGGCGAGCATGCCCCCTTTGGCGATTTCGCTGATGACGCTCAAATTCACAAATGCCGGCGCGCGTGCTTTAATGCGATACGGTGTAACGCTGTCTTCCGCAATAATGTAAAATCCAATTTCACCGCGCGGTCCTTCAATCCGTCCGTACGCGTCTCCCGGTACAGGACGAATCCGTTTCGGAATCGCCTTCTGCACATCACCTTCGGGCAAACTTGCTAGCGCCTGCTCGATGATGCGGAGACTCTCCCACATTTCATTTTGGCGTACAATGTTACGATCCCACACATCGCCAACCGTTCCCATTTCCCCTTTGCCGACGATGACATCCCACTCGAAGCGATCGTACAGTGTGTACGGATCATCACGGCGCAAATCCCAGTTTACGCCGGAGCCGCGCAACATCGGTCCGCTGCAGGCGTAATTGATGGCAAGTTCTTTCGGAAGAATGCCGACGTTTGCCGTGCGTTTGATGAAAATTTCGTTGTAGTTCAGCAGGTCGTTTACTTCCTTCCACGTCTTTCTGAAATCTCTGCAGAACTCCTTCGCTTTATCAATGAATTGCGGAGGAAGATCGTGCGACAATCCGCCAATCCACATGTAATTATAGAGCAGACGAGCGCCACAAGTCATTTCGAACAAATCGAGAATTTTTTCGCGCTCACGGAAGTAATAGAGAAACGGAGTGAATGCCCCCATATCGATACCGAACGTGCCGATCGCTATCAGGTGAGAAGCGATGCGCTGCAGTTCTGCCATAATGATGCGGATGTAATGAACACGTTCAGGAACTTCGATCTTCAATAATTTTTCGGCGGCAACAACAAAGGCGTGTTCATTCGTCATCGCGGCAACATAATCCATTCGGTCAACGTACGGTATGACCTGCTGGTAACTGGTCATGTGTTCGCAATGTTTTTCAAAACAACGATGCAGGTATCCGATATGGGGAATGACATCGACAACAATTTCGCCGTCGAGTACAACTTCAAGCCGCAACACACCGTGCGTTGAGGGATGCTGCGGACCCATGTTGACTACCATCTCTTCGGTGCGGAGTGTCTTGCCGGTGCTTGTTTTTGCTATATCAACTGTCGATTCTATCATTGTACTTAACCACACAATCACTAACTCACAAAATCGTGGCGACTTCGTGTCGTAGTGGTTGCACTTTATTAATAAGGAACTCTCATTCCATTGTAAAATTCAGGTACTTCATAATCTTTGCGAAGCGGATGTCCTTCCCAGTCGTATGGAAGAAGGATGCGACGCAAGTCGGGATGCCCGACGAAATGTATTCCGAACAAATCAAATGCTTCGCGCTCATGCCAGTTCGCTGCCTTCCAGATTGATTCGACTGAAGGAACATTTGGCGAGTCGGTCGGCACTTCAACTTTCAACACAATTTTATGCCGGTGCGTCATCGAAAAAAGATGATAGACAACACCGAGTTTTCCTTTGTAATCTACGCCGGAAAGACACATGAGGTAGTCGAAGTGCAATCGCTCGTCATTCTTTGCGAACGCTGATACCTCTTTTATTTTTTCCGGTCGAATGGTAATGTACGGATCGGGAACACCGTCGAGTTTCGACTCAAGAATTGCGTCATCGAACTGTACTTTGAGGATGTCGTATATTTCTTGTGCTGTCATATCTTTTCGTTTGAGCGACACACCTTCATCGTGTGTTGTACATGTGTTGTTACACTACCTTTTTCTTTGCCAAACTTTCGTTGCGAATTTTTTCCTGAAGTTTGATTAACCCCTCCAACAGTGCTTCCGGACGCGGCGGGCAACCGGGAACATACACATCAACAGGAATAACTCGGTCAACTCCTTTCAATACATGGTAGCCATGTTCCCAATAGGGACCGCCACAGTTGGCGCAACTTCCCATAGAAATCACATACCGCGGTTCCGACATTTGATCGTACAGCCGTTTGATGCGCGATGCCATTTTCAACGTCACTGTTCCCGAGACAATCATCACATCGCACTGTCGTGGAGTTGCACGAGGAATCACACCGAAGCGCATCATATCGAAATTGGATGCCGACGCCGCCATCATTTCAATAGCACAGCAGGCAAGTCCGAACTGCATCTGCCACAGCGAAGAAAGACGCGCCCAGTTGAGGAGTTTATCCATCGTCGTTACAACGATGTTGGCGCTTTCAAATTTTTGATCGAGTAGTCCCATAATAATGTGCACACCGTGCAAAGGTTTTACACTTTCGCAGGGTTATCAATGAATAGTTGTTTCCTCTTTTTCTTCAAATACGGTGGTGCGCTGTTGATTGGTTAAAAACCTCGGCATCGGTTTGTCCCATTCCAAGTCTCCTTTTGCCCACACGTAGGCATAGCCGACAATCAGGATGCCAAGAAACACAAGCATTTCAAGAAAGGC
>JBFMDF010000174.1:0-4908 GCA_040753935.1 Bacteroidota bacterium
TTTGATCCGATTACGAACGGACATCTCGACATCATTGAACGCGCATCAAAGTTGTTCGACCGTGTCATCGTAACGGTAGCGGTAAACTCGTCGAAAACACCGATGTTTACCGCCGACGAACGTGTTGCGCTGGTACGCGCTGCCTTGAAAGACCAAAAAATAAAGAATGCAACCGCCGAACAATTCAGCGGGTTGCTGGTTAACTTCGCACGCAAAAACAAGGCGTCGGCGTTGATCCGCGGTCTGCGCGCCGTGTCGGATTTCGAGTACGAATTCCAAATGGCGTTAATGAACCGCAAATTGGCTCCTACGATCACCACAGTGTTCCTAATGCCGCATGAGAAGTACACCTATCTCAACTCCACCATCATCCGCGAAGTTGCACGCCTGGGGGGTGATGTGAAGGATATGGTACCAACAGCTGTTTACAACGCATTACAACAAAAATTAAAAAACGTGTAACTACCACCATCCACATTCACGCAATGGTATTTCTTGCAGCACGGTGATGTGGTGGTGAAGTACGTTGAAAGGAAGATCGTAACGTGAAATCATTGTCAACAAAAGTAGCACAGGCAGAAGCATCACAAACACTTGCATTGACGGCATTGGCAAAAAAAATGAAAGCGGAAGGCATTGATGTCATCAGTCTTACCGCCGGCGAACCGGATTTCCCTACACCGCGGCATATTAAAGACGCCGCAATTAAAGCCATTGAAGAAAACTTTACTAAATACACCATCAATGCGGGCATACCGGAGCTGCGTACTGCTATCGCCCACAAATTAAAACGCGACAACAACATCGATGTTGAACCGTCGCAAATTCTCATTTCCAACGGAGCAAAGCACTCCATCTACAACGCACTGCAGGCAATCTGCAATAAAGGAGATGAGGTTATCATCCCTGCGCCGTACTGGGTTAGTTATCCTGAAATGGTAAAACTGGTTGATGCAGTACCGGTGATTGTCAGAACAACGGAGAAGACCGATTTTAAAATGTCTTCACGGCAATTGAAAAAAGCGATCACCAAAAAAACGAAAGCATTGATTCTTTGCTCTCCTTCAAATCCGACGGGTTCGGTGTATTCGCCGGAAGAATTACAGGCAATTGGAGAAGTTGTTGAGCAAACCGGCATTTACGTCATTGCGGATGAAATCTATGAAAAAGTGATTTACGATGGAATGAAGCATTTCAGTCTCGCATCAATTCCTGAAATCAAAAACCAGATTATTACGGTGAACGGCGTTTCAAAAGCGTACGCCATGACCGGTTGGCGCATCGGGTTTCTTGCCGCCGCAAAAGAAGTGGTTGAGGCGGCAGAAAAAGTGCAGAGTCAAATCACCAGCGCGCCGAATTCCATTGCGCAAAAAGCGGCGTATGCTGCGTTTGCCGGAAGTGATGACGAAGTACACAAAATGACTGATGAATTCAAACACCGGCGCGATTACCTTTACTCCGAAATGATTACAATTCCCGGCATTGCGGCAATAAAACCGCGTGGGGCGTTTTATCTCTTTCCCAATGTGAGCGATTTCTTCGGAACAAGTTACAACGGACGAAAGATAAAAAACTGCGACGATGTTGCTCATTTCCTAATTGCGGAAGCGAAAGTTGTCACGGTTCCCGGTTCCGGATTTGGCGCAAAGAACAACATCCGACTTTCGTATGCTTGTTCCATGCAAGAGTTGGAAAAAGCTGTTGCACGAATGCGAGAAGCATTTTCAAAATTACAATGACCTCGTTGTCTCCCCGCATCATGAACTTGCGAACAAGAGAAGGGAGATAAAAGAGGGTGGAAAAATAGTTATGCCTACGTACCAATACAAATGCAACAATTGCTCTCACGAGTTTGAAGAATTTCAATCTATGAAAGATTCTCCACTCGTTACCTGTCCCAACTGCAAACAAGATCACTTGCAACGGATCATTGGCGCCGGTGGTGGAATGATTTTCAAAGGTTCGGGATTTTATTTGACCGACTACGTGAAGAATCCTTCGGACAAAGGAGGGGGTAACACGAAGAAGGAAGCACCTGCGGAGAAGAAAACCAAAACTACTGGCTCGTAACAAAACCTACTTCGTCGACAGGTTCAGATGAGAAATGTTTGACAGTTCATTGAACGTTAATTATTTTTCAGAATCAAAAAATGATTTATTTATCCTACAAATTCTTCGGAGGGTAACGGAAGGTGTATCATGAAAAAATTCGTTTCCATCCTGTCGATCTCGTTCCTTTTCTTCTCCTGCAAAGATGATTCTAATCCGATAAAAACCGAACCGCCGAATCCGTATGCTCAAAAAGAAATAGATTGGCCTTCATTGCAAAAAGCGCCGTGGCCGATGTATCGCCATGACCCGCAGTTGACTGGAAGAAGCCAGTATGTAGGACCGACAAAAGGAATTATTGTTGATACCCTAAAGTACAAGCGTTATTTACCAGCATCTGTATCTATAGATGCAAACGACAATATTTATATTCCTTTTTCATCCGGCGAATCTGATATTTACTGCTACAGTCTGAAATTCGACACGTTAAAATGGAAACTTAAACTTCCAACAAATACCTTAAAAATTCCAACGACTCCAACAATCACCAAGAACAATTCTATTTTATACACATCAACCCGTCTTTATTCCATTTCTGATTCAGGCAAACTTCAATGGCAGGTACAATCACAGAAAGAAGTTGCGGGTGGACTCAATGTCCAAATCGATAAATCGGGAAATATATACTACATTGAACAGGCAGGAACTACTGCAACCGCTACGTTATACTGTGTGAGTCCTACTGGGCAACTTCAATGGTCGTTCGCCGATGAACGCCTTCTATACGGCATTTGCTCACCTGCATTTTCACCAGATGGAAATACCTTATATCTTCAGGCGGGCACGAATACAACAACCCTTATTGCCTACGACATTTCTTCAAAAAGCATTAAATGGACATTTGAGGGATTACCTCTCTTTTCAACACCGATAGTAGATAACCAAGGAAACATTTATTTCCAAAAGAACACCGTAACCACCTCATTAGATACCTTTTACTGCCTTACAAAAGACGGAAAAGTGAGATGGAAATATATTTTTCCAAAAAAGGATCAACAAGCATTCCAATATCTGTATGAACCAACAATTGATTACGATGGAAATGTGTACATCCTTTCAACGAAAGATACTTTGGTCTCGTTGACAAATGATGGATTAGTCCGGTGGAAACTTCCATTAACAGCGTATGGAGGATGCTACTACTCAATAGTCTGCGACAGGAATAATAATATTTATTTTGTTACAGGAAATCATTTCTTATTATCGGTTTCAAAAGCAGGGAGTATCAACTGGAGCATTCAGTTCAATCATGGGTTTGATGTGTACCCATCGCTTGCAATAACGGAAGGAAAATTATTCCTTGTCACTTCATACAATGGATTGATATATATTGTTGAGTAACGTAGTTCCAGTCAATTGAAATACACAACTGACACAAGCACCACACAACCTGGTAAAAGAGATAGTCAGCCGGGCACGTGTTCGGGCATTTTTTAGTTTCACAAAACAACCCAATTCCATTTAATTCAACAAAATTTGTTTGTTGGCGCTAACGGAAGACGTATCATGAAAAAATTTGTTTTCATCCTGTCGATCTCGTTCCTTTTCTTCTCCTGCAAAGATGATTCTAATCCGATAAAAACTGAACCGCCGAATCCGTATGTGCAAACAGAAATAGATTGGCCCAGTCTAAAAAAAACTCCTTGGCCAAAATACAGGCACGATGCCCAATTAACAGGCAGAACAAAGCATAGCGGTCCCTCTCTGTTAAGAATTTCCGATTCAATTGCTGTTGGGTATGACATTAGCAGCATCATTATTGATATCGATTCTACTTTTTTCGTCAGCACTACGTTCCCAACCAATTTATCCAAATGGAAATATAACTCTAAGAAGATGTGGGAAAAGGATTTTGGAGTACGAAAGGATACTTACAACCCGCCGATACTCACCTCTTACAATTTTCTCTACTATATCACGCCAAACAGAATTTATCGCATTAACAATGATACAATTGTGCAATGGCACTATGATGTTTCAGAATCGATTTTCAATTTTGGATCAAGCATAGACAAAGAAGGGAACCTTTATGTTACGTCATACACCGGAAAATTGTATGTCGTTTCTCCAAGCGGAACATTACTGTGGTCTTTGCAACTGCCCTATCTGACATCATTCTCTTCAGTATTTTCACCCGATGGATCAACATTGTATGTCCAGGGCGCATCGCTGTTTGCCGTTGACATTGCAACGCGACAAATAAAATGGCGTGCCGGAAAAGGGGGCATTGGCGCATCGCCTATGGTTGATATGCATGGGAATGTGTATTTCTTTTCATCCGACAGCGTTAATGATGCGGTAAAAGCATTCTATTGCCTGACACCGCGCGGTACGGTGCGTTGGAAATCCGAAGGTGCACCATTTACCGGCCCGGGCGGAGATCCCACAATCGATTGGGATGGGAATATTTATTATGCAACTGATACAGTGTATTCATATACAAATGACGGGGCGCTTCGGTGGAAACTTGCGTTGGAACCCGGCGAGCAAAATTCTACTTCACTGCTATGTGATGGAAAAAATACTATCTATGTATTGACTACCAAAAAGAACATCTATGCGGTTCAATCGAACGGTGTAATTAAATGGAAATTTAAGGTTCCGCTGCAGAGTTTATTTGGACATTCCCCTTCCATCGCTGACGGAAAGATGTTTGTCCCAACCGCCTATGACCAAAAGATTTTGATTATCGAATAATCAAAAAAATGATTTATTTGCGGTAACGGAAGATGTATCATGAAAACATTCGTTTTCATCCTGTCGATCTCGTTCCTTTTCTTCTCCTGCAAAGATGATTCT
>JBFMDF010000175.1:0-4904 GCA_040753935.1 Bacteroidota bacterium
CTTGACAACCGCTCGAAGTATTCGTATTTTTTAAAAAAAATGGCGATTTTTGTCATTTCTCACAATGTCCTATGAATGAACTGAACGAACGGGAACGAACAATTCTTAACAACATTGTGCACAGTTACATCCAGACGGCAATTCCAGTCGGTTCACGGTATATTTCAAAACGTAAAGAGATTGGATTGAGTCCGGCAACCATACGCAATGTAATGTCCGATCTGGAATACCTCGGGTATCTGGCTCATCCACATACCTCTGCGGGAAGAATACCAACCGACAAAGGATATCGCTTTTATGTGAATGAACTGATGGAAATCGACCGACTATCCGAAAAAGACCAAAATGTCATTCAATCGCAACTGCAAAGCAGTATAGAAACAGACGAAGTGCTGAAAATTGCATCGAAGATTCTCGGTTCCATTTCCCATCAGCTCAGCGTCGTCACTGCCCCGCAAATGACATCGGGTATCCTTGAAAAATTAGAGTTGATACAAATTTCGAGCATGCGGCTACTGGTTGTCATCTCTATACGCTCTGGTCTTGTCAAAACGATGATGCTCGAAATCAAATCCGAAATTCCGCGCAGCAAATTAGAAAAAGTCTCTCAGTTGTTGAATGAGCGGCTCAGTGGATTGACATTGAAAAAAATCCGCGACACCTTTGCCGACCGGTTGCGCGATGTGCAGGACGAACACACCGGCTTGATTCGGTTATTTATCGAATCGGTGGATAAATTATTCGACGAACACCGCACCGAAAAAATTCACATCGGGGCGACAAAGAGCATGCTCTCGCAACCTGAGTTTGAAAACACGAAGAATTTCAAGAGTATTATTGAGTTAATGGAGAACGAAGATATCATCATCCATGTTCTTGAAAACACAGGTCAGAAATCTGGAACAACGGTCACCATCGGCGAAGAAAACAAGATCAACAACTTAAAAGAATTCAGTGTCGTTACCTCTACGTATACAGTGGGTGATGTAACAGGCACCGTAGGTGTTGTAGGACCAAAGCGAATGGAATATTCAAAGATGATTCCGTTGGTTGATTACGTCGCAAAGACGATTTCGGAATTGTTTCAACAGTCAAAACAGTAACAGGAACTATGGAAGAAAAAAAAGTAGAAAATAATCAAACACCATTTTCATCAAACGATCAAGAACCTCAAGCGGCAGAGGAACAACACACCGCTGGCGAGTTGCCGCAACCCGACCAGAAGACGGAAATCGAATTTTTGATGAACAGAATTGAAGAGCTGGAAAAACAAGCGGCAATGCACAAAGATCTGCTGTTGCGAAAGGCGGCCGAATTTGAAAACTACAAACGGCGGACTGAAGCCGATGCCGTAAACATCGCCAAATATGCCGCTGAACATATCATCCTTCAACTGCTCCCCATTCTCGATGATCTTTCCCGTTCCCTTAAAAACGGAAGAGAGAAATTAGAAGCCGATCCATTCTACAAGGGAGTTGAGTTAATTTATACAAAATTCATGAAGGCGCTGGAAGCACAAGGGGTAAAGGTGATGGAAACTGTTGGCAAGGAATTTAATGTTGACTACCACGATGCACTGATGCAGGTCCCGAAAGCCGACGTGCCGCCGCACACCATTATCGAAGAAGTCGAAAAAGGATACCTGTTGCACGACAAAGTACTTCGTCATGCAAAGGTCATCGTTTCGTCGCCCGTTGAGGAGGAAGTGAAAAACTAATGGCAAGCAAACGCGATTACTACGAGGTGCTTGGCGTTTCACGTTCGGCATCAACCGACGAAATCAAAAAAGCATACCGCAAACTTGCCCTTCAATATCATCCGGACAGAAATCCGAACAATAAAGAAGCGGAAGAGAAATTCAAAGAAGCAACCGAGGCGTACGAAGTGCTTTCTGACCAACAGAAACGCCAACGGTACGACCAATTCGGACATCAGGGCATGCGCGGAGGGGCGGATTACCATACCTACACAAATTTCAACGACATTTTTTCGCAGTTCAGCGACATCTTTGGCGGCGGTATCTTCGAAGAGATGTTCGGTGGAACGCAATCGCGCAGAACAACGCGGCAAGCGACCGGTGAGCCCGGCTCTGATCTTCGAGTTCGCTTAAAATTAACGCTTGAGGAAATCGCTACCGGTATAGAAAAGAAAATAAAAATTAAAAAATGGAAAACTTGTAGTAGTTGTGGCGGTAGCGGCGCAAAAACCGGCTCGTCAAAATCAATCTGTCCGCAGTGTAACGGCACCGGTGAAATTCGCCACGTATCACGATCGATGTTCGGACAATTCGTCAACATTACCACGTGCACCTACTGTAGCGGCACAGGACAAGTCATTCGTGAAAAATGTCCCGTGTGCGACGGTGAAGGACGTGAACACGGCGAAACGACAATTAAAGTTAATGTCCCTGCCGGCGTATCCGAAGGCCAATACATGTCTCTGCAAGGACAAGGAAATGCCGGACGACGAGGAGGACCACCCGGCGATGTGATTGTTGAATTTGTTGAAGAAAAACATGAACATTTCATTCGCAATGGAGATGATATTATCTACAACGCGATGATTAGTTTTCCTGAAGCCGTCTTAGGCACCGATCTTGAAGTGCCAACACTTACCGGAAAAGCAAAAATTAAAATTGAACCGGGAACACTCCCCGGAAAAATGCTTCGGTTAAAAGAAAAAGGGATTCCGCATTTGAACAGTTACGGCAGAGGTGATCAGCTGATCAGAATTCAAATATGGGTCCCGCCGAAAGTGAATTCACGCGAAAAAGAATTGCTAAAAGAACTCGCCGGCAGCGAACACATCACGCCCACCGATGAGGAAAAGAAAAAATCGTTTTTTGAGAAGATGAAGAATGTCTTCTCGTAGTCGTTGCACAATTCAATGACTGTATTTAAACGGATCAACGAATATTTTGCCTTTACAAAAAACGAGCAAAAAGTCTTTATTTTTTTGTCGGCTGTTTTTCTGTCAGGCATTGCAATTAAGGTGTATAACACTTACGTTGTACCGTCATCGACCAACAAATTCGATTATTCTGCTGTAGACTCGGTCTTCCATGAACGGTCACAAATGCTTGTTGGTACAGCACATGCCGATTCACAGAACATCCGGGTACAGAAAAAAATTAATATCAACTCAGCCACAAAAAGTGAGTTGATGACTCTTCCCGGTATCGGTGAAGCAACAGCCGAACGCATTATTCTCTACCGCGAAGAAAAAGGCGTATTCAAGCACATCAACGAGATGAAAAACGTGAAAGGGATTGGAGAAAAGAAATTCGATAAATTGAAACCGTACATCGAGGTCCAATGAAAGGCACCGAGCGTTACCTCGCATTCATCATCGAGCAAACACACATCACTGCCGTTGAAGTTGCTCATGGCCCAAGGGGAAAGACGTTGACCGCCGCCGGTTCATTCGAATCGAGCATCAATTTCGATGATCCGGAAGTGTACAATGAAGCCGGCATGGCAACGAGGGAAAAAACTTTTGTGAAAGAAATTCAGTCGTTCATGAAAAATATTGGCGCGGGGGCTCATTTCTTTTCATTCGGACTGAATAGCAAAATGGCAACGGTGCACTCCATTCCGGTAGAGCAATCGCTGACAGACGATGAATTTGCCATTCATCTTGAGTGGGAGTTGAAGAATCTTTATCACGAGGCAAATCCTGAACAGTTTGTGGTGCTGCCGTACGCGCTTGTGAATGATCAGGGGGAACCCGGCAATGATGCCATGATCATCACCGTGCGAAAATCATTTTTGAATTTTCTCACTATTGTCAGTGAGCGGCTCAACGGTTCGTTACACATTGTCGACGTTGATCACTTCTGTGCAGAAAGTTGCTTAACGCACACGTTCCCGGAAATCACATCAAAACGCACAGTAGTCATTGGGCTGGATGAAGATACCATAGATGCAAGTTTGCTCGTCAATGGCAAAAATGCACACATACAAACAATGAAGCGGAACAGCACCGATTTATCCGTCATCGATCAGTATGCGCGAAACAAACGGGCGGAGACTATTTTTCTCCACGGCAGAATTGTAACACAAGCAATGGCTGACGAACTGAAACAGTTGACGCCGTACCCGGTGGAACTTTCTGATCCGTTTCGCAAAATTGCTCTTCCGGCCGCGTTAAAAAATGTTGAAGAACTGAAAGCAAAACGTCAAGAATTTACTGCAGCCGTCGGTCTGGCAATTCGGGAAGAATGATGACCTTGAACTTTAGCATGGTTGTGTTTGTACTACAGAGCAGTGACGACAATGAGAGTTATCGCCGGGAAATATAAAGGAAGAATCTTACGAACGGTGCCGGATAATTCCGTCCGCCCGGCAACAGATAAGGTAAAAGGAGCAATCTTCAACGTGATGCAATCACGTATCAATTGGAGCCAATCACAGGTGCTCGATCTGTTTGCCGGCAGCGGAAGCGTCGGCATTGAAGCACTCAGCCGCGGCGCAAAAAAAGTTGTGTTTGTGGAAAGCAGTCGTTCGGCAGTACAGTATCTCAAAGCAAATTTAGAATCGATAACAACAAACGGAAATGCCAACGATGCTCTCAACGCACAGGTCGTGCATGGAGACGTGTACCAATTTATACAATCGTTGCACAGACAATACGATGTCATATTTGCCGATCCGCCGTACGCGCTGGAATCGCTACCGGACTTACCGAATACCATTTTCGAGAGAAATCTTGTTGCTGACGATGGATATTTGATCATCGAGCATCCGAAGAATTTCGAATTTCATCCCGGCTCAGACTGGGAAATTGCAGTACAAAAAAACTATGGACGCACCAGCGTATCGTTTTTTCAACATAAAAAAACCGAATAATTCTACGAATTGACGTAGTCAATGAACATTGCCATTTATCCCGGAACGTTTGATCCG
>JBFMDF010000176.1:0-4880 GCA_040753935.1 Bacteroidota bacterium
ACGAACATAGGACTTTGTTTGTGCACCCACCAGGACTCGAACCTGGAACCCACTGATTAAGAGTCAGTTGCTCTACCAATTGAGCCATGGGTGCAACTTTCTTGAATCAATATACGAAACGATGAAAAATTTTCCAACGACTACACATGCGCTACATTCTTTACGGAAAAAACTCACGGAAGCCGATTGTTACTCTCATCCGAACGATTCTAGGATGAAACAAGAAACCCATGGCGGCGCAATGCCATGGGCTTACTACAACACGATACAAGGATGAATTATTTGTTTTGTTGTGCCGGCTGTGGTGTCGGAATTTGCGGAGCAGGAACCGTGGTCGGCTGTCCGCTTTGAATCACCGATTCAGCGGTCCTTCCTTTCCCGGGCAAGAAGAACAAGTTGATCACCAGCGCTAATATGATGAATGCCCCTGCAAGGTATGTTGTTGCACGCGATAAAAAATCTGCGGCTCTTCGCACGCCAAAGACGGTACCAATATTGCTACCGCCAAGACCTGCTGCAAGTCCGCCCCCCTTGCTGCTTTGAAGCAAAATAACTACCATTAAAATGATAGAAATAAAAATTTCCAGCAGAACTAAAAACGTGTACATTGTGTTCCTTCTTAAAATTATTTTTCTTGCTGATTCAAAGTATAAAAAAAGTGCCGAAAAATCAAGAAATTGTTGATTGATGTTCAGACTCTACACCACACTATTCATTTTAGCTGGACAAGCCTATCTTTTATTTCGGCTATTGAAATACGTAAAGTCAGCCGGAATATATCCCTCGTGGGTTCGTCCTACGATAGTTAGTCTCTTCATTGTATTTAATCTGCCATTACTTTGGATTTACTTTTACCTTTGGAAGCTGACACAGATTCCGGAGTATCTCATAACGATGGTGATACCATCTTTCATCTGGCACGTTGCAACTCTTTTCATTTTTATTGTGTTAGGAATAACAGCGTTGTTGAAATTGATTTTCAAGATTCCGTACAACATTGCACTGTTTCATCCAGTCATAAAATCGAAGGTGAATGATATGAAGGAGTCACACCACTACCAGAAGTTCGATGCTTCGCGTCGCCTGTTTTTACAGAAAGGAGTTATCGGTCTTTCTGCGTATTCGTTTATCGGCTCTGCCGCCGGCGTTGTGAGTAAAGACGAGTACGACATCATCTATCAAACCATTACCATCCCCAATTTACCTGACGAGTTCAAGGGATTCACCATTGGAATGTTGAGCGATGTACACTCCAGCGTTTTTATGAACAAAGACGATATGGCAATGTATGTCAAGGCGACGAATGACCTGAAAACCGATCTCGTCGTTGTTACCGGTGATATGGTGAACAGTCAAACAGAAGAAGTGTACCCCTTTGCCGAAGCATTTTCAGAATTGCGAGCGCCGTATGGCGTGTACGGTTGTTTGGGAAATCACGATTTCTTTGCGAAAAATGTCGAACTGGTGTCACGTGAAATTGACAACTGCGGCGTCAAACTACTGCGGAATGATGCAGTAAAAATCCAAAAAGGAAATTCATATCTAAATCTCATTGGCGTTGACGATATCGGACGAAACACAAAGCCGGAAGAGTATATCTCGCGTGCGATGTCAACTGTACACAATGAAATGCCGAAAATTCTCCTATGCCATAAACCCTATTACATTCAAACAACACATCAATTTGCTATCGATCTTACACTGAGCGGACACACCCATGGTGGACAAATTGTTTTTGCTACAATTGACCGTGTGCCAATTTCGCTTGCCGCGCTTGCATCAAAATATATTGCGGGGTTATATTCACACAATGGTTCGCAACTGTATGTTAACCGGGGATTGGGAACGGTTGGTGTACCGTTCCGTATCAACTGTCCGCCAGAAATTACAGTCATTACTCTTGCCTAACAATGTGGAGTTTCGGATCGCAGAACACGACAAACATGCTCTCCCCATTTTTTCTCTTCTGCAGTTGCATTTCTTGATTTTTTCTTGCACTATCTTTTTGAATTAAGAAATGGAACAACTGTTATGGAAGCAGCACAACATCCCGCACCAAAAGATATCGGATGGATTGAAGTCATCGCCGGTTGCATGTTCAGCGGTAAGACGGAAGAGTTAATCAGACGCTTGCGGCGAGCACAAATCGCACGTCAAAAGGTGATGATTTTCAAACCACGAATTGACAATCGCTACAGCAACAATCAAATCGTCTCTCACAACACACAGGCGCTGGAATCAATTGTTATTGATCGAGCCGACGAGATCATCCCTCTTTCTGCCGATGCTCATGTCGTCGGTATTGATGAAGCACAATTTTTCGATCCGTCGCTGGTGGATGTGTGTGAACGATTGGCAAATGAAGGTAAGCGTGTGATTGTTGCAGGATTGGATCAAGATTACCGGGGCGTTCCGTTTGAACCAATACCTCACTTGTTAGCTGTGGCGGAGTACATTACGAAAACACTTGCTATTTGTGTTGTATGTGGAAATCCTGCAGACAGAACACAGCGCAAAATCGCAAGTTCCGATCGTGTCGTAGTCGGTGCGGCAGATTCGTACGAGGCGCGGTGCAGAAAGTGTCATTACATTCCCGATTGATTCGACTCAAACTAAATTTCAACATAAGAAACATCTGAAGAATTGTTTGTAATCAGTTGTTGTCACACCTCGACTACGCTCGGTGTGACACTGCAGGTAATTATCGTGGCTCGACTTCGCTCGGTGTGACACTATAGGTAATCATGGTGGCTCGATTACGCTTGGGGTGACACTGCGGGCAATTTTCGTGGCTCGACTACGCTCGGTGTGACACTGCAGGTAATCATGGTGGCTCGATTACGCTTGGGTTGACACTGAGGGCAATTTTCGTGGTTCGAATACGTTCGGTGCGACACTGTAGGTAATCATCGTGGCTCGATTTCGCCTGCCCGACTGCGCCGTTCAGGCGGGCCTGCCCAACTTCGCTATTGAGGCGGGCCTGCCCAACTTCACTGTGGAGGCGGGCTCACCTCTACGAGTCGTAGACATGACGGGCTCATCCGAAAGATTCAAAGAATGCTTCGCACCCTTCGGATGGATTTTTCAGATCTTTCTAACAAATTCTTTGATTAACTATTAGGATTACATATGGATGTCATTTCTCTCTTCCGCGGTATCATCGGTATCGGATGTATTATCGGCGTTGCATTCTTGTTTTCAAACAACAAGAAACGCATCAACTGGCGGCTCATTAGCATGGCATTGCTGATCCAACTGATCTTTGCCGTATTTATCATTCATGCCGAAACGCTGCGTTCGTGGTTTTTCCCTCTCGGGTGGCTAAAAGATATTATTGATGGAATCGGCAGAGGTGTAGTAGCGCTGTTAAATTACACATTGGTGGGAGCTGAATTTGTGTTCGGCAAACTTGCCATCAACTCCGGACCAAATTCACTTGGATTCTTTTTCGCTTTTCAAGTACTCCCAACAATTATTTTTGTTTCGTCACTGACATCTGTTCTGTACTATCTCGGAATTCTTCAAGCCGTTGTTAAAGTAATGGCAAAAATTATGGTGAAATTGCTCGGCACCAGCGGCGCTGAATCGCTCTCCAACACTGCAAATATTTTTGTGGGACAAACAGAAGCACCGCTTGTGATCAGACCTTACATCGGTACAATGACCAACTCCGAAATTCTTACCATTATGACGGGTGGAATGGCAACGATAGCCGGCGGCGTGATGGCAAGTTACATTCAAATGTTGGGTCAATCGTTTGCCGATGCACATCAAATTTCGCTGGCAGAAGCGCAGTTAAAGTTTGCGATTCAACTGCTTGCCGCCAGTACCATGGCCGCACCGGCCGGCTTGGCGATTTCAAAAATTATTTTTCCGGAAACAGAAGAGCCGCAAACCAAAGGAACAGTCAAACTCACCGTCGAAAAAAATGCGTCGAATGTCATTGAAGCAGCAGCCACCGGCGCCGGAGACGGTCTTCAATTGGCGCTCAATGTCGGCGGAATGTTGCTGGCGTTTATTGCACTTATTGCGCTGTTGAACGGCATCTTGGGATGGATTGGCGATTGGAGTGGTGTGAACAGTTATCTTCAATCACACTTTCAACAGACGCTTTCCATGCAATTTATTTTTGGATCCGTCCTGCAATTTGTCGGAATAGCAATCGGCGTTCCGTTGAGCGATTCCTTCCACTTCGGCAGTTTAATAGGAACGAAAGTTGTTCTCAATGAATTTGTCGCATATCTCGATCTTGCCACGTTGTTAAAAACCGGTGCAATGAGCGACAAAGGAATAATGATGGCAACGTACGCTCTGTGTGGTTTTGCAAATTTTTCTTCTATTGCAATTCAAATCGGTGGAATTTCACCGATGGCACCGCACAGAAAGAAAGACATTGCGGCGCTTGGTTTACGCGCCGTCCTCGGCGGCACATTAGCAACATTGATGACGGCAACTATTGCAGGAATATTGGTAGGATAATTTATGAGATCTTGCAAGGGTCTGACATCTTCGCAAGAGTACAAGAAAAATGCTCAACGCCACTCTGAAATACATTAAATCAAAAATCACTGTTGAACCAACGATCGGTGTAGTTCTTGGTTCAGGACTCGGTGACTTTGCAGAACAAGTCACCAATCCTATTGTGATTCCGACCGCTGAAATTCCCAACTATCCTGTTTCAACTGTGCAAGGACATTCCGGCCGTCTTATTTTTGGTACGATTGAGGATAGCGTTCGAAGGTCACAGCAACTACTCGTTTTTCAAGGACGTGTACATTTTTACGAAAGTAATTCGCTTGAGCGTGTTGTGTACCCCATAGACGTTGCCAATGAGTTAGGAATTACAACGCTCCTCATCACCAATGCGGCCGGGGGAATTA
>JBFMDF010000177.1:0-4870 GCA_040753935.1 Bacteroidota bacterium
GTCATCAATTTAACGATGGAACGGTGTATCATTGGTGGCATCCAATGTCGGAGATTGGTTTACGCAATCAGATTATGGATAACTTGTTGTGGATGCCGTTTGTGATGAATGTGTACCTTCAGGAAACAAATGATACCTCGATTCTTGACGAAACTGAACGGTTTGTTGACAATTCCGTACCGGCAAGTATGTACGATCATTGTGTGAAAGCGATAGATAAATCGTTAGAGCGATTCAGCAGCCGCGGACTTCCGCTCATTGGCAGCGGCGATTGGAATGACGGTTTAAGCGCGGTCGGTTTGGAGATGAAGGGTGAGTCGGTATGGCTTGGTCATTTTCTCTACAGCATCCTTGTTGATTTTTCTCTCATCGCTCAACAACGGAACGATGCACATCGCGCGGAAAAGTATCGTGAACGTGCGGTGGCATTAAAAGAAAAATTAAACACACTTGCCTGGGACGGTGAGTACTATTACGGAGCCACAAAAGATTCTGGTGAAAAACTTGGCAGTAAAGAAAATGCAGAAGGTTCGCTGTGGCTCAATCCGCAAACATGGGCAGTCATTGCCGGTGTGGCAGATGAAGAACGTTCGCGCCGGGTGATGGATGTTGTCGAAAAGCAATTAGAGAAAGAAATTGGCACGCTGTTACTCACTCCGGCATACAAAACACCTGATCCGTACGTTGGCTATTTGACGCGATACGCGCCGGGAATGAGAGAAAATGGTGGAGTGTACACCCACGGTGCCACATGGTCTGTTATTGCGGCGGCTATGCTTGGTCGAGGTGAGACGGCATATCGTTTCTATTCGAAACTTAATCCTGTGAATCGGGGAAAGAATCCGGATAAGTATGTTGCAGAACCGTACGTAACAGCGGGAAACATTGAAGGACCAGATTCAACATACTTCGGTCGCGGCGGATGGACATGGTATTCCGGTTCGGCGGCATGGCTGTTTAAAGTTGGGCTCGAATGGATTTTAGGTATTAGGGCAACTCGGGAAGGATTGCTGATTGATCCCTGCATACCTTCTTCATGGAACGGCTACACAGTTGAACGGACATTTCGCGGCACAAAGTACCTCATTGAAGTAAAAAATCCGAATCATGTTCAATGTGGAGTGAAAGAATTTTGGGTTGACGGTCAGCAGTATTGCATGACAAAAGGACCTCGAGAAAAAATCGTTCCAGAATTTTCCCCGGGAACAACACATACTGTTGTGGCGGTGCTGGGATAGGAGCGAATGTGGATGTCAATTCATTTGGAGTATCTGTAGAATGTAGTCTCACGCTTGACGAAAGCACATCATGAAATCAAAAATCATTATTCTTTCCCTTTTCATTTCAACAGCGTCTGCTCAACTGACGACAGAGGCGATTCTCGATACTATTCAACATACTGCATTTAATTTTTTCTGGAATGAAGCAAATCCCTCCAACGGGCTTATTCGAGACAGACAGAATGTAACAACACCAAAAAATGCGCCGTGCAGTATTGCATCTGTTGGATTTGGTTTAACGGCGATTACTATCGGTGTTGATCATGGCTGGGTAACTCGCGAAGCCGCACGCGACAGGGTCTTAACAACGTTGAAAACTTTTTGGAATGCACCACAAGGTGCGGGTAACGGCTATGCGGGAAATTTCGGATTGTTCTATCACTTTCTCGATATGAATACGGCGACGCGAACCTGGGATAGCGAGTTATCCACTATTGATACGGCATTGCTCCTTGCCGGCATTGTGTATGTAAAGGAATATTTCACGTCGTCGGATTCTCTTGAAACGTTGATTCGGAGTTACTCCGACTCAATTTATTATCGGATGAATTGGGATTTGATGCGCAACGGCAACCCGGGCATCATGTTAGGATGGATGCCGAACACCGGTTTTTCCGGCTACGGGCAGTGGGTGGGTTACAATGAAGCGATGATTATGTACATTCTCGCGCTTGGTTCGCCGACGTACCCCGTTGATTACACTGCCTGGCAAAAGTGGACGGAGGGATATAATCAAAATTACAAATACCAGTACGGTTATCTGTATGTCAATTTTCCTCCGCTGTTTGGTCATCAATATTCGCACTGTTGGATTGATTTCAGAGGTATTGCCGATGAATGGATGAAAGCGCACAATCTGGATTACTTTGAAAATTCACGTCGAGCAACATTAGCACAGCGCGCGTACAGCATTCACAATCCCAAAGGACACAAAGGATACAGCGATACTTTGTGGGGGATTACAGCGAGCGATGTTCCGGGCGGATATGCGGCACACGGAGCGCCACCGGAACAAAATGACGATGGAACAATCGTGCCGACAGCGCCGATAAGTTCAATTCCTTTTGCGCCGGAAGTTGTCATTCCCGTCATCAAGAATATGTGGAATAACTATAGACCACAATTGTGGACCAAGTACGGATTTCGTGATGCGTTTAATTTAAATGTCAATTGGTGGGGACCGGATGTGATCGGTATTGATCAAGGTCCAATCATTATTATGATAGAAAACTATCGCACTGGTTCAGTGTGGAAAAGATTCATGCAAAATGCCGATGTCCAGCGCGGCTTGGCGGCGGCAAAGTTTAATCCGATTACAAAAGTGGAAAAAGTCAATGCATCACCGGACGATTTTGTGTTGATGCAAAATTATCCAAATCCCTTCAATCCCTCCACTCTTATCTCTTACCATCTGCCGAAGAATGCTTTTGTCGATCTGAAAATCTATAATCTGCTCGGAAAAGAAATTGCAACGCTTGTGCACGAAGAACAATCCGCCGGTCGGCACGATGTTCCATTTAACGCAGATGGGTATTCACTTCCGTCTGGAGTGTATTTCTATAAACTATCTGCCGGGAATGTCACCCGCACACGAAAGATGACACTCATTAAATAGAGAGCGATAATGAAAAAAATATTCTCCCTCATTCTGCTTTCATTTATCAACGCAAACGCTCAGCAAACATTGTGGGATCCATTTCTCGATACGGTACAGCAAAGGACGATTCAATGGTTTCTCGATCTTACACCGAAAGAGAGCGGACTTACTCCTGACCGTTGGCCTACGCTAACATTTTCCAGCGTTGCCGCAATTGGTTTTGCGCTGACGACGTACGGAGTTGCCGTAGAGCGAGGCTACATTGCACGTGCCGATGCGATCAATCGGACATTGACGACGCTGCGGTACCTGTGGCGTGGAAAGCAAGGAGATGCACCGAAAGGAATGATAGGGTATCGCGGGTTTTTCTATCACTTTCTGAATTTTGAGGATGGTACGCGATTTAAGGATGTTGAACTTTCCACGATTGATACTGCACTATTAATAGCCGGCGTGCTTTTTGCTCAGTCGTATTACGATAAAGAGAACAGCAAGGAAAAAGAAATCCGTGCGTTGGCGGATTCACTCTACCGTCGCATCGATTGGCAATGGGCAATGAATGGCACACAAGGCATTGCGATGGGATGGAAACCGGAAGAAGGTTTTCATCCTTCCATTTGGCGCGGCTATAATGAGGCGATGATTCTTTATATTCTAGCGCTCGGCTCCCCAACATTCCCTACTCCTGAAGTTGTATGGGAGACGTGGACAAAAACCTACCTATGGGAAAAATACTACGGATATGAGCATGTCAATTTCATGCCGCTGTTCGGCCATCAATACTCACATATCTGGATTGATTTTCGTGGAATTTACGATACCTACATGAAGAAGAAAGGGATTGATTACTTCGAAAATTCTCGCCGCGCCACATACGTTCACCGCGAATATGCGAAGCACAATCCGCATCAATGGATTGATTATTCCGATTCCATTTGGGGACTGACAGCGTGTGATGGACCGAAAGATACAGCGTTTGTTGTTAATGGAATACTGCGTCACTTTCGTTCGTACTCTGCCCGCGGAACAGGAGCCGATGAGCATGTTGATGATGGCACGCTTGCTCCGACAGCGGTTGGGGGTTCAATTCCGTTTGCTCCGGAAATTTGTATTCCTGCCCTGAAAGCAATGAAAAACAAATACGGTAGCAAGCTTTGGACTCAATACGGTTTTATTGATGCATTTAATCCTACATTCATTACTTCACAAACACCTGATGGTTGGTTCGATCATGATTACCTTGGCATCGATCAGGGGCCAATTGCGTTGATGATAGAAAACTACCGCAGTGGTTTGGTGTGGGAAACGATGAAGAAAAATCCGTACATCGTCAATGGATTGAAACGTGCGGGCTTTACGGGCGGATGGCTTTCTGATAAAAAATAATTGGATTCATGTTTTACGAGCAAAGATATAGGATAAACTGCAATGAGCTTTACAACTTCCCAAGGATATTTTGAAAAAAATGGCAAACCGACTTTTCTTATTTCAGGAGAGATCCATTATTTTCGACTCGATCCCACGTTGTGGGAAAAGCATTTAACCCTTCTCAAAAAATCGGGTGCCGACACAACATCAACATACATTCCGTGGGGATGGCATGAATATGAAGAAAACACTTTTGATTTTACCGGCAAGACAACTCCTGCAAGAAATCTTGTAAAGTATATTGAACTGTGTAAAAAAGTCGGACTGCAGTTAATTGTAAAACCCGGACCATATATTCTTGCAGAATATCATTTGCAAGGGCTTCCCGAATGGTTGGTTTCTCGCTGTTCAAAAAATGCTTTTGCACTCGATGAGCATGGCGAAGTCATTGGACGCGATCTCATGTCGTACCTTTCCGATGAATTTCTAAAATATGTATTTCATTGGTATGACAACATCATGCCGATCATTGAGAAGTATCAGGAAAGCAACGGCGGACCCATTGTCATGATGCAGGTGTGTAATGAAGTCGGTGTGTTTCAGTGGCTTTCGGGTAAGATTGATT
>JBFMDF010000178.1:0-4822 GCA_040753935.1 Bacteroidota bacterium
ATATCATTATTCTGCACACGAAGGTCATTATTTTTTTCCGCTCCCGTGAGGTACAGATACAAATCAATACGGGCGATAATCTTATTTCCACGAATCAACCTTACTTCGCGCAGACTTCCATTAACAGTAGGACCGCCAACGGCAAACAAAGAATTGAAAACATTGGAATAACTGTTGACAGTATATCCTCCAGGATTTTCAACTTCACCCATAATAAAAATACGTTTCGGACGGATTTTAGAAAGTGTTACATCAAGCCACACTGTTGGAGGTGAAGCCACTAACCCCTGAAATGAACGTGCCAATTGTTTGACTAACTTCTTTTGCACTTCATCTATCGTAAGACCGGAAACAACGACCGGACCTGTTGTTGGAATAAAAATTCTTCCCTCTTTATCGACCGTCAATTCATTCTGTTGTTCAACCTGCCCCCAAATGCTGACACGCAACACATCTTCTGGACCAATGATATACTCAGGATCAACTGGACCAACAGCGGTTGGTTCAAAGGCGGCTGGAGTGGTAAGAAAAACATCATACCCGAAATATGGCAATCCCCTTGAAGTTGGCAATTTCTTTTTTGTTATCGTTTCAATAACCTTTGTACTTCCTACGGTGGGACCTGCTATCGGACCAGACTCTAAAATCGGAGAGATGCCGGAAGAAGCGGTGGCTGTAGGATACTGACCGCGAAGATACGATTCAAGGTCAATCCCATTCTCTTTTGCTCTTCGCTCTGCTTCTTCGCGCGTCATTCCTAATTCTCTTATTTTCCTGTCAATCTCTTCAGGCGACATGATTTGCAATTGCCGCTGAGCTTCGGCTCGCTGTTCCGGTGTCAGAATCTGTGCATCAATGTTACCAAAGAGAACGAAATACAATATTCCGCAATGGATAACAAAAGTAAACTTCCCTGATAAATGTGTTTTCATAGATGAATATGGTTGTGAAAAAATTAAACAACAGAACTCATATTTTCAAGCGTACGGTTATTTGCTGTACCTCTGCGCTGATGTCTTTGTAATCACTCCTCTACGACGCCCGGAGCGTCAAACGTTCTATATATAGCGAGTATTACCGTCGTCTCTCGACTTCGCTCGAGACGACAATTGCTGATGTCAGGCCAAGCGGAGTAGCGACATCCCTGTGGGTTTATACGTTATATCTTTGTTTTAAAAAATTCAATTGTTCGTTTCAGTCCTTCGCTTCTGTGTACCTTTGGTTCCCATCTCAGAATGGTTCGCGCTTTCGTAATATCGGGCTGACGCACTTTCGGATCGTCAACCGGCAACGGTTTGAAGACAATGTTGCTTTTACTTTTTGTTAAGTCAATAATTTCACGCGCCAGTTGCAGCATCGAAAGTTCTTCTGGATTTCCAATATTCATCGGCATCACGTAGTCAGACATCATTAAGCGGTAAATCCCTTCGATTAAATCGGAAACGTAACACACGCTCCGCGTTTGAGAGCCATCGCCAAACACGGTTACATCTTCTCCTCGCAATGCTTGAGAAATAAATGCCGGAATTGCTCGTCCGTCTTCAATTCGCATCCGCTCTCCGTAGGTATTGAAAATTCTGACAATACGTGTATCAACTCCGTGGTATCGGTGGTATGCCATGGTCATTGCTTCGGCAAATCGTTTTGCTTCGTCGTACACCCCTCGCGGACCCACAGGATTTACATTTCCCCAATACTCCTCTACCTGTGGATGCACTTCGGGATCACCATAACATTCAGACGTTGAAGCAAGAAGAAATCGTGCATTTTTTGCTTTCGCAAAACCTAACGCTTTGTGTGTTCCCAACGAACCAACCTTCAATGTTTGAATCGGAAATTTCAAATAATCAATCGGACTGGCAGGTGAAGCAAAATGCCACACATAGTGAACTTCGCCCGGAACATGGATGAAATTCGTTACATCGTAATGAAAGAATGTAAAATGTTTGTTCGCAAAAAGATGTTCGATGTTGCCGAGTGAACCGGTAATAAGATTATCTAAACAGATAACTCGATTACCTTCCGCTAATAACTTTTCGCATAAATGTGAACCTAAAAAGCCCGCGCCGCCGGTAACAACTGAGGTTGTCATTTATTGTTGAACCTCCGAAGACAACACCGGTTTCCTTCCAATGCCAAAGTAGGTGAAATTCAGTGCCTTCATTTTTTCCGGATCAAAAATATTTCTCCCGTCGAAAATCACCGGATGCTTCAAGCGCGAACGAATAACAGAGAAGTCTGGGTTTCTGAATTCATTCCATTCAGTGAAAATCAATAATGCGTCGGCGTTGTTCAACGCGTCGTATTCATTGTGTGCGTACGCGATGGAAGTGTGAAGATAACATTTTGCTGTCTCCATCGCTGCCGGATCATACGCGGTAATGGACGCGCCGTGTTGAAGAAGACTTTGGATAATGACGATAGATGGCGCTTCACGCATATCATCGGTGTTTGGTTTGAATGCCAGTCCCCACACAGCAAAATGCTTACCGCTGATATTATTGTTGTAAAATTTTAATATTTTATTAACGAGAATTTTTTTCTGCCGTTTGTTTACTTCATCAACCACTGTCAACAGTTGAATAGGCGAACCGGCATCTGTTGAGGTTTTGATCAGAGCATTCACATCCTTTGGAAAACATGAGCCGCCATACCCAATGCCGGGGAATAAAAATCGTTTCCCAATCCGCGAATCTGTTCCAATACCTTTTCGCACTAAATCAACATCGGCTCCCACTTTTTCGCAAAAGTTGGCGATTTCGTTCATGTACGTGATACGCATTGCCAAATATGAATTCGCGGCATACTTGGTTACTTCAGCGCTCGCCGTATCCATTTCAATAATCGGATTCCCCTGCCGCACAAACGGTTCGTACAGCAGTTTCATTCGCTCCATCGCATATTTAGTCTTCGCGCCAATAACAATACGATCGGGTTTCATGAAATCTTCAACGGCGAATCCTTCACGTAAGAATTCCGGATTAGATACAACGTCAAAATTTTTCACACCATACTTTTTAATTGTGTCGTACACTTTTTTGGTTGTGCCGACGGGAACGGTGCTTTTATTCACTATGATTCTCTGCTGTGCATCTCCTCCTGCTTCAACAAAAATTTTTCCTAATTCATCAGCAACACCGAGAACATACTTCAGATCGGCGGCGCCATTTTCATCTTGTGGCGTAGGAAGACATAGGAATATAAACTCAGAGGCAAGAACAGCCGATTTCAAGTTGTCAGTAAACTCTAACCGCTGCTGTTGAACGTTTCGTTGAAAAAGAACTTCGAGTCCCGGCTCATAAATCGGAACTTCCTTGTTCTTCAATTTGGCTAATTTGTCCGGATTATTGTCAACGCAAATGACATGATTGCCGGTTTCTGCAAAACAAGTTCCTGTTACTAACCCCACATATCCTGTTCCAATAATGGTAATTTTCATAGAATGACAAATGTTCGTTTAGTTGTTAAAAAATTCAGCAATAGTATCAACCACATAGCACAATTGCTGATGTGTTAGTTCAGGAAAAATGGGAAGTGCCAGTGATTCACTTGCCGCGGCATTGGCAACAGGAAAGTTATTCCCTTGCTTCAGCGGCAGAAAACATTCTTGTTGATGAAATGGAACCGGATAGTAAATGTCGTTCCCAATTCCACGTTCTGTGATGAACTTCCGCAACGCATCACGTTTTTGCACACGAATGACAAATTGATTGTAGATATGGTAATTACGTACGCCGCTGTTTTCATACACAGCTTTTGGAAGAAGAACGCGGTTCTTTGCATTATATCGTTGAACACCTGTTCCTTCCGATAATCCTTTTGCTACAAACAATTCTGTATAGGACTGAGCATTCTTTCTCCGCTGGGCAGACCATGAATCTAAATACGGCAACTTTACCGAAAGCACTGCCGCCTGAAGGGCATCAATTCTAAAATTACCTCCGATGTACTTATGATAGTATTTCGGATTCATCCCGTGAACACGAAGATACTTCATCTTTTCGGCAAGCGCCGGATTGTTTGTTGTAACCAGTCCACCGTCACCAAAACATCCCAGATTTTTACTTGGAAAAAATGAAAAACAACCGATGTCACCAATTGTTCCAACTTTTTTTCCATTCTTATACTCTGCCCCAATTGCCTGTGCCGCATCTTCAACAACAATCAAATGATGCCTTTGGGCAATGGTTAAAATCTCCTCCATCTCTGCACTCTGTCCATATAGATGAACGGGAATTATTGCTTTCGTTTTAGGCGTAATTTTTTCAGTAATCTTGTTCGGATCGATATTGAATGTTACCGGATCAATATCCACAAATACCGGCGTTGCATGAAGGCGCGCAACAACTCCTGCGGTAGCGAAAAACGAATACGTAGGAACAATCACTTCATCGCCGGGTTGGATATCAATTGCCATCAAGGCAAGAAGAAGAGCATCGGTACCCGACGAAACGCCCAATGAGTACTCGCAGCCGATGTAATTGTTCATCGCCTGCTCCATTTTCTCTACTTCCGGACCTAAGATGAAATGTTGAGATTCGACAACCCGCTGAAGCGCAGAATCTATTTCGGATTTGAGACTTTGATATTGTAATGTTAGGTCTAGGAGAGGAACTTGCATAAGATAATCATTTCTTCGCGCACTGTGTGCTTCTTAGGTGCGATGAAGGGAATTTTCACTACCGTAAAAAATATCACTTGCTATCATTTCCAGTTCTTTTCTTAACACCAAGTAATCTGGTTTCACAACCCACTTAACTAAATCAAGCTGCTCGACAGGAAATGATCGAATAATAGTATAGAGAGTATCCGGCTCTACTCC
>JBFMDF010000179.1:0-4819 GCA_040753935.1 Bacteroidota bacterium
CTCACGTTATTTTCACTTACACGACACAAAAATACGGTAGGAACGGTTTTCTGACCGTTCCTACTGTAACTTCTCTAACAACTCTTTTGCCTCTTTGCGGTACTGATCGTCATCTTCATCCTGTTTTGGGTAAGCAGAAATTGCTATAAGGTATTCTTTTGCTTTTGTTTTTTCTCCCTCTTCAATGTACGCGCGTGCGGCGTCGAGACGATACATAATAAAGTTTCCTCGTAACGATAACGCCTTCTCATAATTCTTAATTGCTTCTTCCATATTTGCCCATGCTAAGCCCAGAGGCCAACGGACAATTTTTGGTTTTTCACATAACTTTGCATGTGTTCTACCTAAAACGTAATAGGCGACAGCGTCATTCGGATTAATGGCAATTGCCTTTTCGCAATCTGCTTTTACCTGTTTCACGTAATCAATGGCGCTCCACACCCCTTTGAACAGCGCAACACGTCCGTTGGCGATTGCGCGCCGCACATATCCTTCTGATGCCGTCGGTTTGGCTAACACTGCTTTTTCGGCATAGTCCAGCGCTTTCTGGTACAACTCTAATTGTTTTTGTTTCTCGGCGTCAGTGTTGCTCGGCAAGTGCTCACCGATATCTACGTAACTGCGGCTGAGTCGCCACAACACGTCGAAGTTATTGGGATCAATTTTTTCCGCTTGCTGAAGTTTTTCAAATGCTTTTTCACGGTTGAAAGCAACCATTGCGTAATGGTCGGCTTGTGCAACAAGGTCAGAAATTGTTTGAGCGGAAAGTATTGGTGTAAAGCAACAGATGAGAATGAGAAAGTATTTCATAAGACTTCCTTTCGTTTGAACGGCTACAGTGTACGAAGGGAAAAGAATTGTTGCAAATCTTTTTTATGCACTGCATTTGGTAGTGTCTCAGTTTAGAATAAAAATCAAAAGAGCCATCCTTCGACTTCGCTCAGGATGGCTCACTTTGCTTTCAAATTTCAGCCCACCTGCTATTTGCATCTTTTGTAACTTTCTCCTACACTCTCTACGGAAATGAAAAAGGAATTGACAATACTGATTGCTGGAACGCTTCTCTGGTGCGCCGGAATTCTGCTTGCGCCGATTTTTTCTCCTTCGATCGTGTCTCATGTTCTTTACGCTGTGTACTCTACCGTCTGCCATCAATTCAATTCCCGCTCCTTTCATCTTTATGGTGAGCCGCTGGCAGTGTGCATTCGTTGCAGTGCCATTTACGGAGGATTTCTTGCAGCGTTATTGGTTGTACGTTTCAGCGCAGTAGTACGAAAGCAGCGGCATGGATCGCTCTTCATTCTTACCATGCGAAGCATCCTTTGGATCAGTATTATTCCGATTGCCATTGATGGACTTTTATCGTTCACACATTTTTACGAGCCGACAACCATTTCACGACTAATTACCGGTGGACTGTTTGGGGTGGGCCTTGCGTTGGTTCTGCATGCTCCTCTTACCGAACTTATTCACTCAACTCTTAAACACATACAGAACGGTTATGGACAACAAACCAGATAAATTGATGCCGTCGTTGTACGGCGGATTATTGATTGCAACGTTATGGGCGGTGCCGGGACTAAACTTTATCAACTGCCTGTGCTGTGCCGGTGTGCTGTTGGGAGGATTTCTTGCAGTGTTATTATACCAAAAAGATTTTACGCCGCAGACCGAGCCGATGACGAAGAATGATTGTGTTCAATTGGGAATCTATGCCGGCGTTATTGCATCGGTTGCCGCGGTAGTGATACAAATTCTGGTAACGCTTATCTTTGGCGATGTTGCCATTGAGATGATGATGCATCTTGTGGAACGCACAAATATAGAAATGCCACCCGAATTTTATGAGTTGATAGAACAGGCGAAAGAAGGAGAGCCGAATCTCTTTGGTGCGATTCTTTCAATTTTTGTGTACATCATTCCGAATACGTTGTTTTCTCTGCTGGGTGCACTCATTGGGTGGAATGTGTTTAAGCCAAAGATATAACAAGTTGCTGTGGCACAACGTTTACAACGTAACAGAATATGACTGAAAATCAGATTGCAACGACGATACTAGATTGTGCGTTTGACATTTCACTTTAGCACAATTCTGAACGTTGTTCCTTCGCCCGGTTTGCTTTCGTGTACGGTGAGTTTTCCTTTGTGGTAGATTTCAATGATGCGTTTTGACAGCGAAAGCCCTAATCCCCATCCTCGTTTTTTTGTGCTGAATCCCGGACGAAAGATGTCTTTATGGTAGGTGGGATCGATTCCTTTTCCGGTGTCTCTTACATCAATTACCGTGCGGTGTTTTTCTTTCGTCACAGTGAATGTAATTGTTCCTTTTCCATCCTCCATGGCGTCGAGTGCGTTTTTGATCAGATTTTCAATCACCCATTCGAACAATTCGGCATTCATCATGACGGTTACGGCCGGATCGCAGTTGACGTTGATGTCAACCTTCTTCCCCATTTGAGGAATTCGCTTTTCAAAGTAGCGGATCACGCGGCGAAGAACTTCTTCGAGACGCTCTTCTTTCACATCCGGTCTTGAACCGATCTTTGAAAACCGTTCGGCAACTTTAATCAATCGTCGAGCGTCGTGTTCAAATTCCGAAATGGTATCGAGCATTTTTTTGTTATCGCTTGCCTGACTTTTCAATAGTTCAATCCATCCCATCATGCTTGTCAGCGGCGTGCCGAGTTGATGCGCTGTTTCGCGTGCCATACCAACCCAAATGTTGCTCTGTTCACTGCGCTTGATGTAACTGAACCCGATGTAGCCGAGCAACACGAAAAGACTGCCGATGGCAATTTCCACCACCGGCAGCCACCGTAATCGCACTACGAGCGGAGATTCTCCATAGTGAACATGGTTCAACACAATAGTGTCTTGAAATGTTACGCGAATAGGTTTGTTGTCACGGTCCATCTGACGGATCATGGAAAAGAGCAGTTCCTGCTGCTGTTCTTTCGTCAATGTCGAATCAAGAGTGATGTTTTTTGTTGTGATAATTTGTTGATCGTTACCGTCGGTGAGAATAACGGGAAAATCAATGGAGCCGATGATTTCGTCGAAGATGAATGTATAATCTGTTCCGGCGGCAGGACTGTTGGCAATGTATTCAAGAGAGCGGGCGTAAAGCGCTGCTGTTTCACGCTGTTTTGCCTGTAATTGTCCAACCAGTGAGTGTGTGTAAAGAAGAATCGGGATGATAACACACAACGCCGCCACGAACAACGCGACTTTAATTCTTCCTGTTTGCGGACTTCGTGTGTTGAGTTTCATACAGTTTCAGATTCCACACTTCGTGGTTCAAGTCTTATTGTGACGTTAAGTTCAAAACGTGAAACGATGTTCATCAGCGTACAATTGTTTGATCTCTCCGTGCACCAACGGATACAATGGATACTTTGACGCCGGATAGCCGTTCAATCGTTTCAACATATCTTTTCGTTGCCGGTGGGAGTTGTTTCCATTTCTTAATATCCGAGATTTTCTCTTTCCATCCTTTGATCGTTCGGTACACCGGCTGAACAGATTCAAGAGTTTGGACATCGGTAGGAAACGATGTCAACACGTTGCCATTTTTTTTGTACGCAACACAAATGTTGATTTCATCAAAGTGATCCAACACGTCCAGTTTGGTAAGAGCAATTTCGGAAATACCATTGACCATCAACGAGTATTTGAGACTTACCATATCCAGCCATCCGGTGCGTCGCGGTCTGCCTGTCGTAGCGCCAAATTCATGTCCGATCGTGCGAAGTTGTTCACCGGTTTCGTCGTTTAACTCTGTTGGAAACGGACCATTGCCAACACGCGTTGAATAGGCCTTTACAATACCGATAATTGATGTAACGGAAGTTGGTGGAATCCCCAATCCCGTGCAGGCTCCTCCACTGGTAGGGTTTGACGAAGTAACGTACGGATAGGTGCCGTGATCAACGTCGAGCAGCGCTCCTTGTGCGCCTTCGGCAAGAATGTTTTTCTTTTTCTTCAGTGCATTGTTCAGGTATGCAGAGGTGTCGGTCACGAATGGGTCGATCTGTTGATCAAATTCCTGATACTCATTGATTAACTGATCAATGTCGATTTCTGTTTTTCCGTACACTTTGCTGAGGAGTTGATTCTTCTCTTCGATGTTGCGTGTCAGTTTTTCGCGCAGCACTTTACGGTCGAGTAAATCAACAACGCGGATTCCGGTGCGCATATATTTGTCGATGTACGCAGGGCCGATTCCTCTGCCGGTGGTGCCGATTTTCTGCGCCCCCTGCTCGCGGATGTTGTCCAGTAGTTTGTGGTACGGCATAATCAGATGAGCATTGTGCGAGATAAACAGTCGCCCTTCAATACGCACACCAAACGATTGTACCATGTTGATTTCTTCCATTAACGCAACCGGATCGATAACGACTCCGTTGCCGATGACGCACTTGACATGTTTATGAAAAATGCCGGATGGAATGAGGTGAAGCACATAGTTGTTGTTGCCGATACAGACGGTGTGCCCTGCGTTGGCTCCGCCTTGATACCGCGCGACAATGTCGATATCTTCGCTGAGCATATCGACAATTTTTCCTTTGCCTTCGTCGCCCCATTGAGCGCCGACAATGATAGATACTGACATACGTAGTCCAATGACAATGTGTAGGTTGTGTGGGGTGAAAATGCTGATGGAGTATAACAAGAATTGTCTCTAATCTCAACCACAGAATCACTGAATGCCGTACTATTCTTGCAACTACTTTCATTTTTGACTAATTTCTCATTAGCATCGAACGTATCCATTGATATCATGCCACAACAGAAGAAGACTTCCTCGCAAACAAAAAAT
>JBFMDF010000180.1:0-4817 GCA_040753935.1 Bacteroidota bacterium
ACGCTTAATCCACTGCACAAAGGAGAATTAACACATACCAAAGACACTTCTACTTGTTATTCTTTCTTCCCGCTCTCTTGCTCAAACCGTTTCTTTCCTGCTTGCGTTTCTATCACCGTTTCCATCGCTTTGCGCTTATCCTCATTCTGCATATCGGTAAAAGCGGAGGTTGCAGCAAAGTTTCCTCCGTTACCACTCATCTTACCGTTGATAATCGCCCACAGTAGTAGCACCGCCAGTGCGACGAAGAAGAGCCAGATAATAAGTTCCATCATGGATTATTTTTACCACAAAAAGATCGAAACGAAGAGAACGTATGGATTCTTCGCTTAGAATGTCATTTGGTTAAAAATTCACTGCAACTCTGCATCTCAATATCAGTTTACAATTGCACCAACTGGACCTGTATCACTTCCTGCGTTCGCGCACGAATAGAATCAAGCGTATAGTCACTCGGTCGTGTTTCAAGTTTTAATGAACAAACGGCTGTTTCGGTTCCCTCAAAAATCAAATTCTCCACTTCCTGAATGTTGATACTTTCAGTCTTCAAACTGTTGAATACATTCGCCAACACACCTGGTTTGTCGTAATGACGAATGATTAACTGATATTTTGCCGGAGTTGTTTTTGCTTTGTTTACCCAGTTGCGTACAGTCCCTTGCTCTTTATACTGTTTAATAATAGCAACAACTTCATCTGCAATGGCATTCTGCGCTTGTTCTGTTGAAGCACCAATGTGATGTGTACCGTACACATTCGGCAGTGCAGCAAGTTTGTTGGTAAAGGGAGATGTCTTGTCCTCCGGCTCTCCCGAAAATACATCCACACCGACCCGAATCTTTCCTGCTTTTGCCGCTTCGTACAATGCTTCCTCATCCACCACTTCCCACCGAGAAGTGTTGAGAAAGATTGCATTCGGCTTCATCTTTCCAATAATTTCTTTAGTGACAATTCCTTTTGTTTCCGGCTTCAACGCAAGATGAACAGAAACAATGTCGCTTTTGGATACCAACTCTTCGATCGAAGTCGCCCGTTGAATTTCCAATGTTTCTGCCTTCTCATCCGTCAACGAACGCGACCAAGCTATCACCTTTAATCCAAATGACTTTGCGCGCACAATCACTTCTTTCCCAATCTGACCGACGCCAATAATACCGAGCGTTTTCCCAAAAACGCCGTCCGCTTTTGAGTATTCGCTCTTGTTCCATTTTCCATTTCGCAAGTCAACGACGTTGTCAGCAATGCGCCGATCAATAGCGAGCAGCAAACCCATCGTCAGTTCAGCAACAGCAACGGAATTTTTGCCGGGGCAATTTGACACATAAATTCCCCGTGCATTTGCTGCTTTCATATCAATGTTGTTCACGCCGGCGCCTGCGCGAATGATGAGCGACAAGTTTTTCGCCGTTGAGATACAATCAGCGTGAACTTCGGTAGAACGAACGACCAATACATCGCTGTCGCCAATGGTAGCGGCAAGTTCTTCCGATTTTGTTTTCGGTTTATTGATGACGAAAATTCCGAGCAATTCAAGATCGCGCACGGTTTTTTCCGGAAGAGCATCAGCAATGAAAACTTTCATAACATATCCTGTAGTATGATTTTGAGATCGCTAATACATCAAAGGCGAGGAACTTGCCTCGCCTTTGTTACTACGGTAGAACGAACAAGAGATCAAGCCCCTCCTGTTGCACTGACCACAGCGTGTTATTTATCATCCACCACTTCATAGTCAGCATTTTCAACCTTTTTACCGCCGTCACCGGAAGTTGATTGAGATTGCTGTTGCTGACCGCCGGTTTGTGTGCCGGCTTGTGGACCGGCATTTCGTGCGGCTTCGTACATCTTGGTGGAGGCTTCATTCCACAGTGCGTTGAGGGCATCCATCTTTTCTTTGATGCCGGAATTAGCTTTGATTGCCTCTTCCAGTGCGTTGGCGGCATTTTCCAGTTTCGACTTCATGTCGGCATCGAGTTTGTCGCCAAATTCTTTTATTTGCTTGCGGGTCGAAAAGACCAGCGAGTCTGCCTGATTCTTCAATTCAATTTCTTCCCGTTTTTTGGCATCTTCGGCAGCATGGGCTTGTGCATCTTTCTTCATCTTCTCAACTTCTTCTTTGCTTAAACCGGAAGATGCGGTGATATGGATGTTCTGCTCTTTTCCTGTAGCCTTATCTTTTGCCGACACATGCAGAATACCGTTGGCATCAATATCGAATGTTACTTCAATCTGCGGAACGCCGCGAGGCGCCGGTGGAATACCATCCAAATGAAATCTGCCGAGTGTGCGGTTGTCAATCGCCATCGGACGTTCACCCTGCAACACGTGAATTTCTACCGAGGTTTGATTGTCTGCCGCGGTGCTGAAGATTTCACTCTTGCGTGTGGGAATGGTGGTGTTTGCTTCAATCAGCTTTGTCATCACACCACCGAGTGTTTCAATGCCAAGCGAGAGAGGCGTTACATCGAGCAGCAGCACATCGGTAACATCTCCGGCAAGCACGCCTCCTTGAATTGCGGCACCAACGGCAACAACTTCATCCGGATTCACCCCTTTGTGTCCCTCTTTACCAAAGAATTTCTTCACCAATTCTTGAACAGCAGGCATTCGCGTCATACCACCGACAAGAATGACTTCATCTATTTGGCTGATGGAAAATCCAGAATCTTTAATCGCCTTCTCAGTCGGAGGAATGCAGCGCTTGAGAAGATCATCCACCAATTGCTCAAACTTTGAGCGAGTGATGGTAATATTCAGGTGTTTCGGACCATCTTGTGTTGCCGTGATAAACGGAAGATTCACTTCTGTTTGCATTGCCGAAGAAAGTTCAATCTTTGCTTTCTCTGCCGCTTCACGCAATCGTTGCAACGCCATCGGATCTTTCAGAAGATCGACACCTTCCTGCTTTTTAAATTCGTCGGCAAGGTACTCAACCAATCGTTGATCGAAATTATCACCACCCAAATGCGTATCTCCGTTGGTCGCTTTTACTTCAAACACTCCGTCACCGAGTTCAAGGATGGAAATATCGAACGTACCACCGCCCAGGTCGAAGACAGCAACCTTTGTGTTCTTATGCTTTTTATCAAGACCGTATGCCAACGCGGCGGCTGTTGGTTCGTTCACAATGCGGCGTACCGTTAATCCTGCAATCTCGCCTGCTTCCTTTGTTGCTTGCCGTTGCGCATCGTTGAAATATGCCGGAACGGTGATAACAGCTTCCGTTACTTTTTGGCCAAGATAATCTTCCGCTGTCTGTTTCATCTTCTGAAGAATCATCGCGGAAATTTCCGGCGGTGAGTAGATGCGATCGCCAATTTTTACGCGTGCGGTATTGTTGTCTCCCTGCACAACTTCGTACGGTACAAGACGCATTTCCTCGGTTACCTCATTCATGAACCGCCCCATGAAACGTTTAATCGAGTAAATCGTGTTTTTTGAATTGGTAACCGCTTGACGTTTGGCGGGTTGACCGACGAGTCGTTCACCGGTTTTCGTAAATGCAACAATCGAAGGTGTTGTTCGCATCCCTTCGGAGTTTGCTATTACCACCGGTTCATTCCCTTCCATCACGGCAACCACCGAGTTGGTGGTGCCAAGGTCAATACCGATAATCTTTCCTGCCATGTTCTTTTCCTTTCGTTAAAAAATATTTTATGGTATTTTCTTGTTGAAATTGTTACAATGAGCGTGCCATTTCTAAAGTTGCAAAATTTCACTGTTTACGCTTGTTTAATTTTTTCCTTTATGTCAGTGTGGCAGTCAAAACTTTATGGTTTCTGTCAGATTTGCCGCTTATGCCATCATGTCGCACTATAAAAGTTTGCTTGACTAAAGGGCTTACGTTTAGTTACATTGGCATTCCGCAATGATGCTTACAAAAGAAAATATTGTAACACATCTTCATACAAAAATTTTGGGGAAGAAAATTTTTGTTTTCGACTCCATTGATTCAACCAATTCGTTTGCAAAAACACTGTCTCCGGACCAAGCGCCGCACGGAACATTAATCATCGCTGATGAACAAACTGCCGGCAGGGGAAGAATGCATCGCCATTGGATTTCAACCAAAGGAAAAAATTTACTTTTCTCTCTTGTTCTTTATCCGGACTTCTTTTCCGAAAAAATTTCTCTTTTACCATTTGCCGGTTCTCTTGCCGTCACCGATGCTATTGAAACGGTTACCAAACTTTCCGCAACGTGTAAATGGCCGAATGATGTAATGATTAACGGAAAAAAAGTATGCGGCATGTTATTGGAATCATCCGTTGATAGTTCATCCATCCGCAAAGTCATTCTGGGTATCGGAGTCAATGTTAACCAGGAAGACTTTCCTGACGAATTGAAGTACAAGGCAACGTCGTTGAAGAATGAAAGTGGTATCGAAGTTGAACGCATTCGCCTGCTGCAAACACTGTTGGAAGAATTGGAAAACAGATATGAGCAGCTGTCAAAATTTCCATCACAACAACTGCTCCACGATTGGAAGATGAAAGCATTGTTGTTCGGGAAAAAAATTACTGTGTTGGAAAGCGAATATAGTTTCCAGGCAACGGCCATTGATGTTGCGGAAGATGGAAGCCTCATCATCCAAACGGAAGACGGAGAGAAGAAAAACATTTTTGCCGGCGATGTAAGTTTGGCATATAATTAACAGCAAAGGCACCTTGTCGCGAATGGAATCAAAAAAATTGTTGGTGCCTTTGTTATTCAATAGTACCTTATAGGGGAAAAACGATGATTCTCGCAATCGATATAGGAAACACTCACACTGTAGTTGGAATTTACAACGGCGCCAAACTGCTTGGGGACTGGCG
>JBFMDF010000181.1:0-4815 GCA_040753935.1 Bacteroidota bacterium
GTCTCTACCATCCCCGTCAGGGCATTCCGGAAAAAGTCGCGCCAAATCATTTTCGTTTTGCCAACCATAATCAATCAATCTATCAGGGAATGCTGGAAATTCTGTACGCGCTGGATTATGAACTTCCTCATAAGAAAATTACGGTTCATTTGGGATGGCCTACCTCGTCGTGGTTCGATCGGTTGTCCATCGGTGTGATGATTTTCAGCGTCATCCGGCTTCCTAAATTGTTTCCACGTTTCAATTTTGTCATTGAATATTTCGGTAAAGAAAAATTCCAGAAGTAGCAATGTATGTCAGTGCCATTATACCGGCGGCAGGTTTTGGTGAACGGATGGGAGCGACCATCAGCAAGCAATTTTTGCTGTTGAATGGTAAGCCGATTCTTGTCCATACGCTTGAGCGTTTTCAGGCGTGCGATGCTGTTACTGAAATTATTGTGGCAACGCAGCGTTCTTCTCTGCGACTGATTGAAGAAATCAAAGAAAAATATTCTTTGTCAAAACTTAAGTCACCGGTGGAAGGAGGGCAACGTCGGCAAGATTCGGTTGCCAACGCGCTTCGGAGTATTGATGCACAGGCCGAGATTGTCATTGTGCACGATGCAGTACGTCCGTTTGTTCATGTGAATGAAATAACACAGTCGATTGAAACAGCGAAGTATTTCGGCGCATCGATTGTTGCAGTGCGGGCGAAGGACACAATGAAAGTGGCATCAACCGACGGACGAGTGGAAAAAACGTTGAATCGGTCCTCTCTGTGGAATGTGCAAACGCCGCAGACCTTTCAACGCTCAATTCTGCTCGACGCATACCGGTTTGCAGAGAAAAATAATCTGACAGCAACCGATGATTCATTCCTGGTAGAACAAATCGGCGTTTCGCCGATTATCGTTGAAGGAAGTTACGACAATATCAAAATTACCACGCCGGATGATTTATTGCTGGCAGAATTGCTGCTGAAACGATTTGTTCCGTGATATGGCAGTGAAACGAATCAGACTGCTGGGAGATCCTCTTCTGCGTACGCACTGCACGCGCGTCCGTTTTCCTCTAGGCAAAGCGGAACAACGATTGATTACTGATTTACGAGATACACTTCATGATTTTCGTACACGTCGCGGCTTTGGAAGAGGGATTGCCGCCCCACAAATTGGTGTGACGAAGAGGATTATTTACATTCATTCAATTGGCGCGTTGATCAATCCTCGAATTGTTGTCAGGAGTCGTGCAACCTTTACGTTGTGGGATGATTGCTTTTCGTTTCCCGATCTATTGGTGAAAGTGCGACGGCACAAAAAAATTGAAGTAGAATTTTATGATGAGGAAAACGTGCGTCGCACGCTTGTGGCAAAAGACGATCTTGCTGAATTGCTCCAGCATGAAATTGACCACCTCAATGGTGTGCTTGCGATTGACCGTGCACTAAATTTGGCAAGTATCATTCTTCGCGACGAGTACCGGCGTTGTGTTAAAAAAATCTAACAGGTGAAAACCCTATTGCATCTGTTACTCCGATTTTAGTATTTTAATAGTAGAAATAATGGGGACCCCACAGAATGGAAAATCTTCTCGTCGTTTTAATTTTAAGTTACGTTGTAGGCTCAATCCCGACAAGTATTATTGCCACTAAATTGGCGAACGCGGGCGATATCCGAACGTTTGGCAGTGGCAATGCCGGCGGTACAAACGTTCTGCGCATGCTTGGATGGAAAATTGGACTTGCTGTGATACTGTTTGATCTGTTCAAAGGAGTTGTTGCCACCTATTACATTCCGCAAATTTTTTGGGACCCCAATCCTCTTCCGTTTAACAACCGTACACCGTTTGAAGATTACACCGTGGTGCAAATTTTGTGTGGTATCGTTGCCGTTATTGGGCACATCTGGACACTCTTTGCCGGGTTCCGCGGAGGGAAAGGAGTGGCAACTGGTGCAGGAATGGTGTTGGGCCTTGCGCCAATAGAATTTGCTGTTGCACTTCTTGTCTTTATTCTCGTCTTTATGGCTTGGCGGTACGTATCGCTGGGTTCCATTGTGGCATCAATGGCAATACCACTGACGATGTTTATTCGTGAAAATGTCTTTCTGGTGAACATTCGCGGTTACCATACGTTAGTCTATTTTGCCATTGGCATTTCGCTGCTGATTATGTACACGCACCGCGAAAACATTAAACGTCTTCTTGCCGGCACGGAAAATAAATTGATGCACTTCGGCGGTGCACGGAAGACCGATTAACGTTACTCTTCGAAAGCGTTCCTTATGCGAATTTCTGTACTCGGCGCCGGAAGCTGGGGAACTACTCTAGCAATACTGCTTTGCGAAAATTTTCGCGATGTAACTTTGTGGAGTTATCGCCATGATCAAGCGGAAGAAATGCGTCTCCACCGCACGAATAAGGATTATCTCCCTGGTATTACGCTTCCCGCACACTTAAAAATTTCCAACGATATTCAAGAAGCGGCATGGAGAAAAGACATCATTGTTGCCGCCGTTCCCTCACAATTCCTCCGGAATATTCTTAAAGATATTGCACTCTTCGATCTTACCCATACGATCATTGTCAACGTTGCCAAAGGAATTGAGAACACAACGCTGATGACGATGTCGGAAGTCATGTTGGATGTGTTGCAACATGAAAAGAAGTCGAACATCGCCATTCTTTCCGGACCAAGCCATGCAGAAGAAGTGGTGAAGAAAATTCCGACGGCAGTCGTATCCGCTTCGTTCAGTTCCCGAACGGCAAAGATTGTTGCCAATGTTTTTTCGACGAAGTATTTCCGCGTGTATGTCTCGGATGACATTCGCGGTGTCGAACTTGGCGGTGCGTTAAAAAACGTCATCGCTATCGGTGCCGGCGTGGTTGATGGGGCAGGATTCGGTGATAACACAAAAGCAGCAATTATTACCCGCGGCATTGCAGAAATGACGCGGCTTGGCGATAAAATGGGAGCGTTACCGCGAACGTTTTCCGGACTTTCCGGTGTCGGCGATTTGATTGTTACCTGCATGAGCAGACACAGCCGCAACCGCTACGTGGGAGAGCAGTTAGGCAAGGGGAGAAAACTGGATGAAATCCTCAGCGAGATGGTGATGATTGCCGAAGGCGTTGCTACATGCAAGTCTGCCGTTGACCTTGCCCACAAACATCACACCGAGATGGCAATCTTTCAGGAAGTGTACAACGTCATGTATGAGGGAAAAAATCCGTACAAAGCCACCGAAGATTTGATGACCCGCTCCATTAAAGGAGAACACTGAACGATTCATCAGTTTTGTAATTCTCCCCCGAGGTTTCATATGAAACAAATATTTGCACTACTACTCTTTCCGCTGATGCTTGTTGCTCAGCGCTATGCCGACATCGTTTTCACTAATGGAAAAATCTGGACGGTCGATGACGCCAAACCGGAAGCCGAAGCGGTGGCGGTGTTCAACGGCAGAATCATCGCAGTCGGGTCAACGAAAGAAGTTCAACAATTCATCGGCAAGGCAACGCGTGTTGTCGATCTGAAAAGAAAACGGATGCTTCCCGGATTCATCGATAACCATACTCACTTCATCAGCGGCGGTTTTCAGTTGCAGAATGTCGATCTTCGTTCAGCCAAGGATGAACAGGAATTTGCAACGATTATACAAAAACGTGCAGAAGAACAGCCCGGTAAATGGATTACCGGCGGCGATTGGGACCACGATTTGTGGAAGAGCGGCAAACTGCCGACAAAAGCATTGATTGATCAATACACTCCTACAACGCCGGTCTTTGTCAATCGGTATGACGGACACATGGCGCTTGCTAACAGTTACGCGCTGAAACTTGCCGGTATCACTAAAGAAACTCCTGATCCTCCGGGCGGGACCATTGTTCGCGATCCCGTCACCGGTGAACCAACCGGTCTGCTGAAAGATGAAGCAATGTCTCCCGTATATCGGGTTATTCCCGATCCAAGTGATGACGACGTGCTTAATGCCGCACGACAAGCACTGGCTGAAGCAAGAAAGTTCGGGGTGACATCAATCCAAGATATGGCATACTCAAATGGTGAACGGGATATTAAAGCATACGTTGAATTACATCGCCGCGATGAATTAACCTCCCGTATGAACTGTGCTACGTTTATTACCAACTGGAAATCACTTGCCCGCAGCGGCGTTCAGGCGCCGTTCGGCGACGACATGATACGCATCGGATTTCTGAAAGCATTTGTGGATGGCTCGCTCGGTTCTTCTACTGCACTGTTTTTTCAGCCGTATGATTCCGATTCCACTACACGCGGTTTGCCGATGGATGTTGTTACCGACGGCAGATTGGAGCAATGGATGACTAGCGCCGACAGCGCTCGGCTTCAATTGCGTATTCATGCCATTGGCGATAGCGCGAATAGTTTATTGCTTGATATGTTTGAACGGATTGTGAAGAAAAATCCGAAGTGGGACAGACGATTCCGCATTGAACATGCACAGCACATTCATCCGAAAGATTTCAAACGCTTCGCGGAACTTGGTGTGATTGCATCGGTGCAACCGTACCACGCTATTGATGACGGACGCTGGGCAATTAAACGAATCGGTTATGAGCGATGTAAGACGACGTATCCGTTTAGAACATTTTTGGATTATGGCGTGAAAATGTGCTTTGGAAGCGATTGGACTGTAGCGCCGCTGAATCCTCTTCTGGGTATCTATGCCGCCGTTACTCGCCGCACCACCGATGGTGCTAATCCGAATGGGTGGTTTCCGGAGCAAAAAATTTCTGTGCAAGAAGCCATTCGTTGTTATACCATCAACAATGCCTATGCGGCATTTGAAGAGAA